>JAFIHP010000006.1 GCA_017849335.1 Actinomycetales bacterium
CCGCGCGGCCGGCGCGGAGGTCATCGCGATCCACGCCGATCCCGACGGCCTGAACATCAACCGCGACGCGGGCAGCACCCACATGGAGGCGCTCGTCGCGGCGGTCGTCGCCGAAGGCGCCGACGCCGGCATCGCGCACGACGGCGACGCCGACCGCTGCCTGGCCGTCGACGCGAGCGGTGCGCTCGTCGACGGTGACCACATCCTGGCGATCCTCGCCGGCGCGCTCGACCGGACCGGCGCGCTCGCCGGCCACACCGTGGTCGCGACGGTCATGGCGAACCTCGGTTTCAAGATCGCGATGCGGTCGGCGGGTATCGAGGTCGTCGAGACCGCGGTCGGCGACCGCTACGTGCTGGAGGCGATGCGCGACGGCGGGTTCGTCCTCGGCGGCGAGCAGAGCGGGCACGTCGTCATGTCCGAGTTCGCCACCACCGGCGACGGGCTGCTGACCGGACTGCACCTGCTCGCCGAGGTCGCCCGGACGGGCCGGCCGCTCGCCGAGCTCGCCGGCGCCGTGGTGAAGCTGCCCCAGGTCCTGGTGAACGTCAGCGGCGTCGACCGCGCCGGGGTCGAGGGCAACGCGGTCGTGGCCGAGCACGTCGCCCGAGCCGAGGCGGAACTGGGCGAGTCCGGACGTGTGCTGCTTCGGCCCTCGGGCACGGAGCCGGTCATCCGCGTCATGGTCGAGGCGGCCAGCCGCGAGCAGGCCGAGGACGTCAGCGGGCGACTGGCGGACGTCGTGCGCGCGGAGCTCGCGCTGTCCTGAGGGCCCTGCTCAGGGGGTCGGATGACGGCGGTCGGCCCACCGACGTCGTCGTGCGCTGACCCGCCCCCACACGCTCTGCTGGACGGCCAGCGTCAACCACCCGGCGACAGCCATGCCGGCGATGTTGACCACGAGCGTCAGCGAGCTGCCCCAGACCTCGTGCCACAGTCCGAACACCATCGCCAGCGCGATGTTGCCCGATGCCGGGATCGTCGTCACCGAGATGAACACCCCGACGAGACCGCCGGAGCGGGCCGACGTCAGCGACAGGACTCCGGCGGCCCCGGCGATGATCGCGACGATCAGCGACCAGGCGTTCGGCTCGAAGATAAAGCTGGTGCCCGGACGGGCGTTCGTCAGCAGCGCGTTGTAGTCGATCAGGCCGAGCCACCGGGCGACGGCGGCGATCGCGGCGACCACGGCGATCGACGTGCCGAACCCGAGCGCGAGCGTGCCCAGCGCCTGCTGGAGGAGGTGCCCGCGTCGACGGACGATCCCGACGCCCAGGGCGGCGATCGCGACGAACTCCGGACCGAGCACCATCGCGCCGATCACCAGGATCACCGAGTCCGTGACGATCGCGATCGCCGCGAGCAGTGTCGCCAGGACCATGAAGCTCGCGAACGTCCACGTGAACGCCGACTCGTCGTACGCCCGCTGGATCACGTCGGTCCACACGACGGCGTCCGCGCTGGCGCCCGGCTCGCGTAGCTCGGCGCGCAGCGCGGGCGCGCTCACCCACGTGGGGACCGGGAGCAGGGAGATAGTGCCGCGCTGGGGGACCCCGAGCGCGACGAGGGCGTCGACCGCCTCGTTGACGGCCTCACGCGGGAGGTCGGCCTCGATGACGTCGCCGACCGGTTCCAGGCTCGCCCCACGGTGCAGGGTGACCGAGCTCGTCGCGGGGTCGCGCCCGAAGAGGTCCTGCACGGCGGGCGACAGGTCGGCGGGGCAGCTGACGCGGACCGTGATCACGGGCGCCATTCTCGCAACCGCCGAGACGACTCGGACGGTTGAATTCCGTCCGATGTGTCGGGTAGGAGCAACCACCTGGGTCGTGTCGGCGGTTGAGGGGGCGAGCAAGCTCGCGCCGGTAGGCTCAATCGCATGTGCGGAATCGTCGGGTACGTCGGTCAGAAGCAGGCACTGGAGGTCGTGGTCGCGGGCCTGCGCCGCCTGGAGTACCGGGGCTACGACTCGGCCGGCGTCGCCGTGATCGCCGACGGCACGCTCGCCGTGCGCAAGCGCGCCGGCAAGCTCGTGAACCTGGAGACCCTGCTCGGGTCGGACCCGATGCCCGACTCGACCACCGGCATCGGGCACACCCGCTGGGCGACGCACGGCGGACCGACCGACCGCAACGCCCACCCGCACGTGAGCGAGGACGGCCGCGTCGCGGTCATCCACAACGGCATCATCGAGAACTTCGCGCTGCTGCGCGCCGAGCTGGAGGCCATCGGCGTCACGCTCTCCTCGGACACCGACAGCGAGGTGGCCGCGCACCTGCTGTCCGCCGAGCTCGTCCGTACCGACGGCGACCTCCCCGAGGCGATGCGCCGGGTCTGCCGCCGTCTGGAGGGGGCGTTCACCCTGCTGGCGATCGACCGGGCCACCCCCGACCTCGTGGTCGGCGCCCGGCGCAACTCGCCCCTGGTCGTCGGTGTCGGCGACGGCGAGAACTTCCTGGCCTCGGACGTTGCCGCCTTCATCGAGCACACCCGCGAGGCGCTGGAGCTCGGGCAGGACCAGGTCGTGGCGATCACGCCGGACGCCGTGGTGGTCACGGACTTCGACGGGCAGCCCGTCGACGCGACGGTGTTCCACGTCGACTGGGACGCGTCCGCCGCCGAGAAGGGCGGCTACGACCTGTTCATGCTCAAGGAGATCGCCGAGCAGCCCAAGGCGGTGGCCGACTCCCTGCGCGGCCGGATCACGGCCGGGCACCGGCTCCAGCTGGACGAGATGCGCATCGACGAGTCCGTCCTGCGGGAGGTCAGCAAGGTCGTCGTCATCGCGTGCGGCACCGCCGCGCACGCCGGGATGGTCGCCAAGTACGCGATCGAGCACTGGACGCGGATCCCCGTCGAGGTCGAGCTGGCCAGCGAGTTCCGATACCGCGACCCGATCGTCGGCCCGGACAGTCTCGTGATCGCGATCTCGCAGTCGGGCGAGACCATGGACACGCTGATGGCCCTGCGGCACGCGAAGTCCCAGGGGGCGCGCACGCTCGCGATCTGCAACACCGTGGGCTCGACCATCCCCCGCGAGTCGGACGCGGTGCTCTACACGTACGCCGGACCCGAGGTGGCGGTCGCGTCGACGAAGGCGTTCCTCACGCAGATCGTCGCCGCGTACCTCATCGGCCTGTACCTCGGCCAGGTCCGGGGCACGATGTTCGAGGACGAGATCCGTCGCATCCTCGACGAGCTCGCCGACATGCCGCGCAGGGTCGACCTCGTCCTGGACACCACCGAGCCGGTGCGGGCCCTGGCGCGCGAGCTGGTGGCGGCGCCCTCGGTGCTGTTCCTCGGCCGGCACGTCGGGTACCCGGTCGCGCTGGAGGGAGCCCTGAAGCTCAAGGAGCTCGCCTACATGCACGCGGAGGGCTTCGCGGCCGGCGAGCTGAAGCACGGGCCGATCGCGCTCATCGAGGACGGTGTGCCGGTCGTCGTGGTCGTGCCGTCTCCGCGCGGGCGCGCGGTGCTGCACGACAAGATCATGTCGAACGTCCAGGAGGTCCGGGCCCGGGGCGCGGTCGTCATCGCGATCGCCGAGGAGGGCGACGAGGCCGTCGCCGCGTTCGCCGACCACATCATCCGGATCCCGGCCGTGCCGACGCTCATGCAGCCGCTGGTCGCCACCGTTCCGCTGCAGGTGTTCGCGTGCGAGATGGCGACGGCACGGGGTCTGGACGTCGACCAGCCGCGCAACCTCGCCAAGTCCGTGACGGTGGAGTAGCCCTGTTCTCCCACCTGCCGCCCGGGGTCGTCGGCATCGGCGTCGATCTCGTCGACACCGCTCGGTTCGCGACGGTGGTCCGCCGGACGCCGTCGATCGTCACGCGGGTGTTCACCCCCGACGAGGTCGCCGCGTGCGGGGGTGACCGCCTGCGGACCGACTCCCTGGCCGCGCGCTGGGCCGCGAAGGAGGCGGTCGCCAAGGTTCTCGTGGACACCGGCGGGCTGGAGTGGCACGACTGCCAGGTCGTCGGCGGCGACCACGGCCAGCCGCACCTGCTGATGCGGGGCTCGGTCGAGCTGGCGGCACGGGCACGGGGCATCGACACCTGGCACGTGTCGCTCAGCCATGATGGTGGCATGGCCATCGCGTTCGTCGTCGCGGCGCGTGCGGGGTCACGGTGATCGACCTGCGTGACGTCGCCGCGGTCCGTCGGGCCGAGGCCGCCGCGTTCGCGCGCGTGCCGGACGGCACCTTGATGCAGCGTGCGGCCTTCGCCCTGTCCGTGACCTGCGCGGGACTGCTGGAGAGGGCGCGCGGCCGGACGACCGGTGCGCAGGTCGCGCTGCTCGTCGGGTCGGGTGACAACGGCGGCGACGCCCTGTGGGCGGGCGCCTTCCTGGCCGGGCGCGGCTGCGCGGTGACAGCCATCACCACCGCCGACCGGTTCCACGTCGACGGCGCTCGGGCACTGCGGCGGGCCGGCGGACGTCTCGTCGCGGGAGCCGATCTCGACGGGGCGCGGCAGGTGCTCGCCCGCGCGGACCTCGTCGTCGACGGGCTCGTGGGCATCGGCGGCTCCGGTGGCCTGCGGGAGCCGGCCGCGGGACTCCTTGCGGCAGGCGTCGACGCGATCGTCGTGGCGGTCGACCTGCCCAGCGGCGTCGACGCCGACACGGGCGTGGTCGCGGGCGCCGCGGTCGACGCCGACGTGCCCGTGACCTTCGGTGCGGTCAAGCCCGGTCTCATGCTCTCGCCCGGGCGTGAACGCTGCGGCACCGTGCGCCTGGTCGACATCGGGCTGGAGTTCGACCAGCCGGCGGCCGTGCGCGTCCTCGAGGGCACCGACGTCGCCCGATGGGTCCGCGAGCCCGATGCCGACGCCTACAAGTACTCCCGTGGCGTCGCGGCGCTCGCGACCGGTTCCGCGGCGTACCCGGGAGCCGGCCTGCTGTCGACGGCGGCGGCGCGCGGCCTCGGCCCCGGCATGGTGCGCGTCCTCGACGACGGGACCGCACGCACCCGTGAGATCGTCGACCGGTTCCCGGATGTGGTCGTGGACGGCACCGCGCCGGCGGACCAGCAGCGGGCGACGGCCTGGGGAGCCGGCTCCGGGCTCGCCGGCACCGCCGACCAGAAGCCGCTGGTCGCGGCCGTGCTCGCGGCGCCGGTTCCGGTCGTTCTGGATGCCGGTGCGCTCACGATCATGGCCGCGTCCGACGCGGTGCGCTCCCTCGTCGCGGACCGGGCCGCGCGCGGCCTGGCGGTCGTCCTCACCCCCCACGAAGGCGAGTTCGAGCGCCTGTGGCCCGGGCTCCTGCGCGACAGCGACGGCCGGCTCGCGGCGGCGCAGGCGGCGGCCGCCCGGTCCGGGGCGATCGTGGTGCTGAAGGGACCTGGAACCGTCATCGCCGCCGCGGACGGCGCGGCGTTCGTCGACGCCGAGGGAACCGCGGACCTGGGGGTCGCCGGCTCCGGCGACGTCCTGACCGGTCTGCTGACCGCCGTGCTTGCCGAGGCGTGGGCGGCGGGCCGCCGGTCGATCGCCGAGCTCACGGAGGCGACGGCGGCCGCCGTCTGGCTCCACGGCCGCGCGGGGCGGATCGCGGCGCGCTCGGGCCCGGTGCTCGCCCCGGCGATCGCCGACGCCGTGGGGGCGGCCGTGCTCGCCGCCCGGTTCGGGGAGCACGCATGAGGACGCGCGCCGCTGCCGTGGTCGACCTCGGGGCGATCACCGCGAACCTGAGCCGCGTGCGCGAGCTCGCGGGGGCCGCGGACGTCATGGCGGTGGTCAAGGCGGACGCCTACGGGCACGGCGTAGCGCCCGTCGCCCGCGCGATGCGTCGGGCCGAGGTCCGGTGGCTCGGCGTGGCGCTCCCGACCGAGGCGCTGGCGTTGCGCGCGCAGGGCGACGACGGCCGGATCCTGGCGTGGCTGTGGTCCCCGCAGGACCCCGCGATCGCGTCGTGCGTGCGCGAAGGAGTCGACCTGTCGGTCTCGACCCCGTGGGCGCTCGCCGAGATCGTCGAGGCGGCCGATCGCGTCGGGCGGCCGGCGGACATCCACGTCAAGGTCGACACGGGCCTGTGGCGCAACGGCGCCCCCGCCGCGAGCCTGCCGGACCTGCTCGACGCCGTTGCCCGGGCGGTCCAGGCCGGCTCGGTGCGGCTGGAGGGCATGTGGTCGCACCTGGCGGATGCCGACGTCCCCGACGCGGCCTCGCTGGAGACCCAGCGCGGGCGGTTCGACGCGGCGCTCGACCAGGCCGAGGCGCGCGGGCTGCGGCCACGCGTCCGGCACGTGGGCAGCACCGGGTCGCTGTGGACGGCACCGCAGTGCCAGTACGACCTGGTGCGCGTGGGCATCGGCCTGTACGGGCTGACCCCGGGCGACGCGCTCGGGACCGCTGCCGACCTCGGGCTCGTGCCGGCGATGACGCTCGTCACGCGGCTCGCGAACGTCAAGCGGATCGACGTCGGCGAGCGCGTGTCGTACGGCGGCACCTGGACCGCCGCCGAGCCCACGATGCTCGGGCTGGTGCCGCTGGGCTACGCCGACGGCCTGCCGCGCAGCGCGGGTGGCGTGGCGGCGGTCCTGGTGGGTGACCGGCTGTGCCCGATCGTGGGGCGGGTCGCGATGGACCAGTGCGTCGTCGACCTCGGGGCGACCTCGGTCGCCCGCGCCGGTGACGAGGTCGTGGTGTTCGGTCCGGGATCGCGGGGGGAGCGCACCGCGGACGACTGGGCGCTGTCCCTCGGCACGATCGGCTACGAGCTCGTGACCCGCCTGGGCAGCCGGGTTCCACGCGAGTACGTGGGGGTGTCCTGATGGCCGCGCCGGATCTCACGCCCGCCCTGCGCGTGGTCGGGCGCGGCGCCGTCGCCGTGACGGCGCTCGGGCTCGGCGCGGTCATCGGCGCCGTCGCCGAGCGTTCGCTGCTGCGACGCAGCGATCCTGTCACCGACGAGCTGCCCGAGCCCCTCGGCAGCCTGCACAGCTCCGCGCTGACGGTGGTGGCCGAGGACGGCGTCCAGCTCCAGGTGGAGGTCGACCCGCCCGACGCGTACGTGCGCGAGGGCGAGGACGCCCCGGGGGACGACCTCACGATCATCTTCTGCCACGGCTACGCGCTCAGCATGGACGCCTTCCACTACCAGCGCCGTGACCTGCGCGGCCGGGCACGACTGGTGTTCTACGACCAGCGGAGCCACGGCCGGTCCGGTCGCGCGGAGTTCGACTCGCACCACATCGAGCAGCTCGGCCGCGACCTGTCGGCGGTGATCGACGCCGTCGCGCCGACCGGGCCGCTGATGCTCGTCGGGCACTCGATGGGCGGCATGACGGTGATGGCGCTCGCCGACCAGCGCCCGGAGCTGTTCGCGGAGCGCGTGTTCGGCGTGGCCCTCATCGCGACCACGGCCGGTGGCCTGACGAGCGGGATGCTGGGACTTCCGGGCGGCCTCGGCGCAGCGGTGCACCGGCTCGGGCCGGCTGTCGTCGCGTCGATCGCGCGGCGCAAGAGCCTGGTGGAGCGCTCCCGCTGGAGCACGAGCGACCTCGGGCTGCTGTTCACCCGCCTGTACTCGTTCGGGTCCACGGGTACTGATGCGGAGAGCCGGTTCGTCGCGTCCATGCTGTCCGGCACCGACGTGGACGTCGTCGCGGAGTTCCTGCCGGCCCTGCAGGAGCACGACAAGCACGAGGCGCTCGCGGTGCTCGAGGGCGTCGAGCTGCTCGTCGTCGTGGGCGACCGGGATCGGCTGACACCGAAGGCGTTCAGCGACGAGATCGTCCGGCGGGTCCCCGGCGCGGAGTACGTCGTGGTCGCAGACGCCGGGCACATGGTCCTGATCGAGAAGCACGAGATCGTGGACGAGCACCTCCTCTCGCTGCTCGACCGGGTGCGACGGGACATCGCCGCCGATCCGGAGTTCGGCGCGGCATGACGACCGTGGTGCTGGAGCGCACGTCGGTCCCGACCGCGGACGCGATGCGCGACCTCGGAGTGACGCTGTCGGGGTTGCTGACGGCCGGGGACGTCGTCGTCCTCGACGGCGACCTCGGCGCGGGCAAGACGACCCTCACGCAGGGCATCGCGCGCGGGCTGGGCGTCACGGACGCCGTGACCAGTCCGACCTTCGTCATCGCCCGTGCGCACGCCGTCGCGGGCGACCGTCCCGCTCTCGTGCACGTCGACGCGTACCGGCTCGGCTCGGGCGTCGAGCTCGACGACCTGGACCTGGACGCCGACCTCGACCGCAGCGTCGTCGTCGTCGAGTGGGGGACCGGCTTCGGCGAGCGGCTGGCCACCTCCGTGCTGGCGGTCCGGATCGAGCGCGCCGACACCGAGACGGACGAGGTGCGCTGGGTCAGCGCCGTCGGTCACGGACCGCGGTGGGTGGCCGGGCGATGACCCTCCTCGCCATCGACACCTCCAGCGCGCTCTCGTCGGTGGCGCTGGTGGACGGAGAGGACGTCGTGGTCGAGCGCACCCACCACGACCCGCGGCGCCACGTGGAGGAGATCGGACCCCTGCTCGACGAGGTCCGCGCCCGGGTGGACCCGGCGACGCTCGACGCGGTCGTGTGCGGCGTGGGGCCGGGCCCGTACACCGGTCTGCGCGTCGGGATCGCTGCCGGGTTGGCGCTCGGGGCCGTGTGGGACGTGCCGGTCGTCGGCGTCTGCTCGCTCGATGCCGTTGCCGCGTGCGCGCGGTCGCTCGGCGTGGACACGGCGCTCGGTGTCGCGCTCGACGCGCGCCGGCGTGAGGTCTACTGGTCGGCGTACGACGCGGCGGGGACCCGGGTCGAGGGTCCGCGGGTCGGCCCGGCGGCGGCCGTCGACGGTGCCGTCCGCCCGGGGACGTGGGTCGGTGCGGGGGCTGTCGCGTACGCCGCCGAGCTCGGACGCGTCCTCGACGAGGAGGTGACCGCGTACCCGCGGGCCGCCTGGCTCGCGCGGATCGCGGCGAGGGAGCTCGCCTCCGGAGCACGGGTCGACGTCGACGCCGCCCCGCTCGACGCGCACGGGACGGACTCGGGCGCCACGGCCGCCGCGCTGCGCGGGCGTGTCCTGCTGCCGCCGCGGCCGCTGTACCTGCGTCGCCCGGACGTCACGATCGCCGGCGGTGCGTCGTGAGCACGCGAGGAGCGAGCGCAGCGAGCCCCGGAGCGGGCGAGCCGGGAGACGTCGTGAGCACGCGAGGAGTGAGCGCAGCGAGCCCCGGAGCGGGCGAGCCGGGAGACGGCGTGACGGTGACGTTCCGCCCGATGCGCTGGTGGGACGTGGAGCCGGTTCACGCGCTGGAGGCGCGGCTGTTCCCGGACGACGCGTGGTCGGTCGAGCAGTTCTGGGGAGAGCTCGCGCAGCCGTCGCGCGACTACATCGTCGCGACCGAGGACGACCGGCTCGTGGCGTACGGGGGCACGTCGACGATCGCGACCGACGCCGACCTGCAGACCATCGCCGTCGCGGAGCAGGCTCAGGGCCGCGGGGTCGCGACGTCCTTGCTGCGCACGCTGCTGGATCGCGCAGACCAGCGCGGCGCGCGCCGGATCGTCCTCGAGGTGCGCGCCGACAACGACGCGGCGCAAGCGCTCTACCGACGCTTCGGCTTCGCGCAGATCGCCCGTCGCTCGCGGTACTACCCGGACGGCTCCGACGCCCTGATCTGGCAGGCGCCGCTTCCGCTCGCCGGTGAGACGGGCGCCGACGCCGGGTCCGGCAGCGAGGGGAGCAGGCGATGACCGCCGTCGTGCTCGGCATCGAGACCTCCTGCGACGAGACGGGCATCGGCATCGTGCGCGGTCGCGAGCTCCTCGCGAACGAGATCGCCAGCAGTGTCGACGAGCACGCGCGGTTCGGCGGGGTCGTGCCCGAGGTCGCCAGCCGGGCGCACCTGGAGGCGATGGTGCCGGCGCTGGAGCGGGCGTGCGCGTCGGCGGGGCTGCGCCTGTCCGACGTCGACGCGATCGCGGTGACCGCCGGGCCCGGGCTGGTCGGCTCGCTGATCGTCGGGGTCGCCGCAGCGAAAGCGTTGGGCGTCGGGCTCGGCGTCCCCGTCTACGGCGTGAACCACCTGACCGGGCACGTCGTCGTCGACGAGCTGCAGCACGGTCCGCTCGCCGACCCGACGATCGGGCTGCTCGTCTCGGGCGGGCACTCGTCGCTGCTACTCGTCAGCGACGACACGTCGAGCGTCACGGCGCTCGGGCAGACCCTCGACGACGCCGCGGGCGAGGCGTTCGACAAGGTGGCCCGCCTGCTCGGCCTGCCGTTTCCCGGCGGCCCGGCGATCGACGCGGCGGCGCGCGATGGCGACCCGACGGCGATCGCGTTCCCGCGCGGGCTCGCCGGCGAGCGCGACCGGTACCCCTACGACTTCTCGTTCTCGGGCCTGAAGACCGCGGTCGCCCGGTGGGTCACGGCCCGCCAGCGGTCCGGCGAGACGGTGCCGGTGGCCGACGTCGCCGCGTCGGTCCAGGAGGCGATCGCCGACGTGCTGACCGACCGCCTCGTCGCCGCCTGCCGGGACACCGGGGCCGGGCACGCGGTGCTCGGTGGAGGCGTCGCGGCGAACTCCCGGCTGCGGGCCATGGCCGCGGCGCGGTGCGAGCGCGCCGGGATCGAGCTGCGCGTGCCCCGGCCGGGGCTGTGCACGGACAACGGCGCGATGGTCGCGGCCGTCGGGGCGCGGCTGGTCGCGGCCGGAGTGCCGGCGTCGGGGCTGGACTTCCCGGCGACGTCGACGCTCGCCGTGGGCACGAGGGTCGTGGGAGGAGAGCGGTGACCGCGACGTGGACCGACCTGTTCGACGACCGTCCGATCGTTCTCGACGGCGGCCTGTCGACGCAGCTGACGGCGCAGGGCGCGGACATCTCGGGGTCCTTGTGGACCGGCCGCGCCTTGCTCGAGCAGCCCGGGGCGGTGCGAGCGGCGCACGCGGCCTTCGTGCGCGCGGGGGCCGACGTCGTCATCACGGCGAGCTACCAGCTGTCGCGTTCGGGCTTCGAGGCGGCCGGGCTGACCGGTGACGACGCCGACCGCGCCCTGACGGCGAGCACGCGGGTCGCGCGGGAGGCTGTCGCGTCGGTCCCCGGGTCGCGCACGCTGGTCGCCGCCAGTGTCGGACCGTACGGCGCGACGCTGCACGACGGATCGGAGTACCGCGGTCGGTACGGCCTGTCGCGGGCCGCGCTCGCCGACTTCCACCGGGAGCGGCTCGACGTGCTCGTCGCGTCGGCGCCCGACCTGCTGGCCGTCGAGACGATCCCGGACGTCGACGAGGCGGCGGCGCTCGCGGTGGTCCTCGCCGAGCATCCGGACCTCCCGGCCTGGGTGTCGTTCTCCGCCACGGACGGTGCGCGGACGTGTGCCGGGCAGCCGATCGAGGAGGCTGCGGCGGCGGTGGCCGACGTCGGCTCGGTGGTCGCGGTCGGGGTGAACTGCACGGACCCGCGGTACGTCGAGGAGCTCGTCGGCCGGCTGCGGTCGGCGTCGGGCCTGTCGGTCGTCGCGTACCCGAACGCCGGAGGGACGTGGGACGCGGTGACCGAGCGCTGGGCGGGGGAGACGGCCGAGCCGGAGGGTGCGCTCGCGTCCGCCGTCGTGCAGTCGTGGCGCGCGGCGGGGGCCAGCGCCGTCGGCGGCTGCTGCGGCACCGACGCGCGTACCGTCGCCGCCCTACGACGTTTGTCCCGGCGGGCGGGACAAACGCACGAATCCGCGCCCGGCGAGGGCTGATTTAGTCGTTTGTCC
>JAFIHP010000007.1 GCA_017849335.1 Actinomycetales bacterium
AGCTCGGCGCGCGTCAGGCCCATGCTGCGGAAGGCCGCGGGGTTGGCCTCGATGCACTCGAAGTCGACGATCGTGCCGCCGCCATCGCGGACGGCGGCGAGGATGACCCGGCCGTCGAGCTCCGCGTCGAGCTCCGCGGTCAGCAGCGTGGTCAGGCGCAGGGTCGTCTCGATCGCCCGCGCCTCCGGCTCGACGTCACGCCACGCGTCGACGCGCACGGTCGGGTGCTCCGTCGTCCGCGGCACCGTCACGGTGCGGCCCGAGAGCCGGCGGTAGCTGCCGTCCGCGCAGCGGACCCGGGTCGCGAACCCCGGCGGCAGCGCCACGGCTCCACGCTCCGGGGGTTCGGCAGGGAGGGCACCCGCGCGGTCGTCGGGGTGGACGAGGTCGGCGAACCGGGTGCCGTGCAGCTGGTCCGCCCGCCAGCCGAGCACCTGCTCGACGCTGGGCGATACCCACTCGACGACGTCGTCGACGGTGGACTCGACGATGAAGTCGGCCGCGTTCTCGGACACGAGGCGGAACTGCTCGGTACGCGCGACCGCCGCCGTGACGTCGACGACCTGGGACAGCAGGACGCGGAGGGCGCCGGACGGTTCGCGGAGGGCGGTGACGGTGAGGTCGCCCCAGACGAACGTGCCGTCCGGACGCAGGTAGCGCTTGAGCAGGCGGAACGACTCGCGCGTGCCGGCGATGATCTCGTCGACCAGTTCCTGGTCCGCGCCGACGTCGTCGGGGTGTGTGAGCTCCTGCCAGGAGCACCGGGTGAGCTCCTCCACCGCCCGGCCGAAGAGCGCGCACATCGCGTCGTTGGCCCACAGGAAGGCGCCGGCGGGAGCGACGAGGCAGGAGGCGATCGCCGACCGCTCGAGCGCCTGCTGAAGCAGGAACTGCTCCGCCGCAGCCTCCGGGGCCTCTGCGCGGCCAGACGCGTCGCGATGCTCACGAGCCATGCGTCGTGACCCTCCCGACCTCCGCCAACGTTGATGGCGAACTTTGCCACCAAACGGGCCCGTGCGCACGGCTGGCGCCCCACACAGGAACGCCGCCGTCTCGCCCGGCAGCGGTCGTCAGCCGCCGACTCGCCACGACGCTCGCGGATCGTTAGGTGACTTACCGACCCATTCCACGAAACCGGCTTCTCTCAATGCGCCGAGATGCCTGAGTACAGTCGGCCGAGACGCTCCGACGATGTCAACCACGTCTCCAGTACTCAGGTTGTCACTCTCTCGAAGAGCTATGAGTATCTGCTGCTGCAGCAGCGGGAGGCTGGCCGCGAGTTGGCGCTCGACCGGCGCTCCCGACAGCGTGAGTTGCACGCTCCCGGCGGTCTGGTGGTACATCGGGTCCTGAAGTCCGGCGGCTCGCATCTCGTCGAACATCCGTCGGATACCTTCACCGAGTTCCTGTGTGATCCTGAGATCGGTGCAGACGCGCGCGATCCGGGGGTTTCGGGCGAATCGTGTTATCTCACGGGGATCACCGAGGTCCACGAGGCCGGGAAACCGACCGGGACTCTCGATCACGATTCGATCGTCGTATATGTCGACGTGGATGTAGTCGCCCTGGGCGCTGTACGAACGATGCACGGCCGCGTTGACAAGGCCTTCGAGCCACGCATCCTCGGGGACGAGACCAACGTCCTCGAATCGCCCCGACGCCTGCAATGCTCGTCGAGTGGGTTGCCACTCGCGAACTCGATCACGGGCTTCGTCCAGCATTTTCGGCAACGGACCTTCGACCCGGTCATCACCGACGAGGTTCTGTCGCGATCCCGACTCCCTTCTCGTTCCGCGGAAGCGGCACACGCGCATCTGCACCGATGGCAATTCCCGCTCTGGATGACGTCCAAACAGCACCAGTCCTGCGACGGTTAGACGTCCAGCGACCGCCAGACCTCGAGCAACCATCAGCTGATCAGGGTCGTCCACATCGAGGGCATGTGCGTAGCCCTCGATCAGTTCGCGGTCGGCCTCGGCCACAAACTCCGCAGTCGGGGTCGTCTCGAACGTCGACTGGCTCTTGTCGTAGAGCAGCTCCCGACGCTGCACGTAGGTGAGCCGGTGATTCTCGTCGCCGATCCGCAAGAACGCTTCGTCCCGGGTGGTCGTGTGCACCACTCGCCCGGGTGGGACTTCGATGACCAGGAGATGATCTGCTGTGCCGTCGGCACGCGTGAATGCGAGCAGGCGAGGCCGGGTAGCAACGGTCGGTTCAGTGAAGTCGACCGCCGCTTGCTGTAGCTCGTTGAGGTGCCTCGCGTCGGAATCGACGCCCTCCACTACTCCGCCACTGAGGCCGATCGCGATGGATCCTCCGTCGGCGTTCGCGAACGCGATCAGAGTCTCGGCAAGCTTCCTGGGCTCGACGCGGAACGACTTGCGGTCGTACCACTGACTCTCCGGCAACTGCAGAAGCGCATCTGCGAGCCGTTCAGGCGGCTCAGCAAGCGCGTTGTCGATGTCTCCCGCAGCCACCATTCTACTATAACACTTTAATAGTAAATGCGGGTCTAGAGAGCGTCATGTGGTCTACACCGTCTACTCTCACGGCCACTCTCACGAAGACTTAACACCGTCGTTAGAGCTTCCCGTCGCACGACGGAGCACCACGCCGATCACGAGGCCGATGACCACGCCGGTGACGTTGTCCACGACGTCGCGCCAGTCGGCGTCGCGGTTGAGCGGGCCGACCAGGTACTGGGTTCCCTCGACGACGAGGGGAAGCATCAGCGCGACGAGGAGGAGCACCCCGCGCAGACGCCGGCGTCCGACGAGCCCGACGCCGACTCCCAGCGGGACGAACAGAGCCACGTTCAGGGTGCGCTCGTCGACGGGCCACCACTGCCATGGCCACCGCCACAGGCCCGATGCGGGCGCGACCGGGACGGGGTGCGCCGGCAGCTGCGGCACCGCGACGGCCCCGTCAGGGGCACCACCGAGGGGTGTCAGCGTGACGGCGACGACGAGGGCGAGGGCCGCGAGGAGCAGGAAGGCAGCCCAGGTCGGCATCCGCAGGGACCTGCCGACCGGTCGGGCCGCCCATGCTCCAGCCAGGAGCCCGACGGCGAGCACCGGGAACGCCCACGGGAAGGTGTGCACTGCGCAAGACTCCCGCGCCGCCGGTTAGAGATCGGCGCCGGGACGGAACCGTCAGCCGCTACGACACCCGGCCGCTGGTCGACACGACGGTGTTGAAGAAGTACGGGGACTTTTTGTCCGCGCCGCTGGCGAGCCGGATCGGGACGGTGCCGTTCTTCGTCAGGCGGATCACCGGAAGCTGGGCCCGACCCTGGGCGTCCGTGATCGTGGACGGACCGATGGTGACCCAGCGACCGTTGATCCGCGCGCTGACGATGTAGCGGACGGTCTTCTTCAGGTGGGTGGGCACGAACGCGAGAGGGGCTCCGCGACGGACCGAGACCTTCTGCCCCTCGGCCGGCGTCGTCGCCAACGGCCGCACGAGCTTGCGCGGGGTGGTCTGGTTGGCGGTCTCCTGGCTCACGACGACGATCGCGCCGCCGGCCAGGACCGTCGGGTTGGTGGGGTTCGGCGGGTACGCCAGGGCCGTCGGCGCCGCGACGACGACAGCGAGTGCGACGGATGCGACGGCCGCACCGACGCGGGCGATTCGTGACGTCATGGAGGTCCCCCCTGCAGGTGTGCGTCGACCGTACCGCCGCGAACCGCACACGAGGTTGGCGCGAGACGGGGGCTCGACGGCGCATTCGAGCCCAATTAAGTCGTCGTTCAGCATCGGTCGACCACGGAGGCGGAAACGACGGTCGGGATGGCCATCGGCTCCGCCAGGACCCGCGGTGCGACCCCGAGCACCGAGGGCTCGCGGAAGGACAGCTCGATGGTTCGGCTCTGGCCGCGATCGAGCGGGACCACCGCCCACCATGCGAGCCGCTCGCCGTCCACGTCGGGGTACATCTGCAGGGGCTGGCCGTCGAGGGTCGCGGTCTCGTCCTCCGACCCGACGGGCGGGTAGAGGTGCACGAGCATGCTCGTGGAGCCGCGGGGTGCGTCCTTCACGTCGCCCCGGGAGTAGTTGTCGTACGGCCACCCTCGGCGGTCACGCGGCAGATCGGCCGGCGCGTCGTTGCGCATCGTCACCCGCAGCCGGGACTGCTGCATCGAGGACGTCGAGCAGCGGCCCGCCTCGTAGTCGACCGTCGTCGCGACGAACGCGTCCATCTTGTTGCCGGCGGAGTTGTTGAACGTGACGGCCACCGTCGGGCCGCGCTCCTGGGGAAGCACCCCACCGACACCGGTGCGGGCAAGCCACTCCTCCTCCGCCGCGTCTGCGCTCCACGCCCGCACGCGGCCGGCATCGACCGGCTCCCGCAGGCTGTCGGCGAGGATGGCGAGGTCGAGGCCGCCGTCGAGGACCCGCTGGAGGACCGCGCCAACGATGGCCATCGACACCCGGTCGCGCTCGGCGGGATCGGGGTACTCCGCGTACACGTCGACGAGGAAGAAGCGCTCGACATCGTCCGCGGTGAGCGTGCGGCCGTCGACGTCGACCGGCCCGGTGGCCCGCATGATCGCGGCGACCACGGCCGGGTCGATCGCGACGACGCCGTCGACGTCCACACCGCGGGCCTTCATGCCGGCCACGCTCAGCCGTGCCACGAACGGGAAGTGCGGGCTGAGGTTGTAGTCGCTCCAAGCGGTGAGGAACTTGCCCCACATGACGCGCTCGTCCTCGGTCGCGGCATCTTCCGGAATGGGCGTGGACGCGAGGTCGGCGCTCGTGCCCGTGGACTCGACCGTGAGCCGGCCGCCGTCGGCCCGGATCACGACGTAGCCGCCGACGAACCCGCCACTGCCTCGGGCCTCGGCGGGGTTCTGCAGCAGCACGAGCCACGAGCGTTCGCCGTCGGCACCCAGCAGCCCGGGCAGCCGGGCCGCCGCCGTGGCGGCGTCGGCGACCACCGGCGCGGCGTCGGACAGTGCGTCGCGCAGCTCGGTCAATGGATCGGCGACCTCGGGCCGCACGTCAGCGAGGTCGACGGATGCCAGTCGAGCTCCCGCACCGTCAGCCGCGACGGCGAAGCGCTGCAGCAGCGGGGCCACCTCGGCGATCGCCGTCACGTCGAACGTGCCGTCGGTGCGGCGAAGATCGCCGCCGACGATGCGCTGGGCGTAGGGCGCCAGGGGCTCGGCCGCGGCAAGGAGGCTGCTCGCCGCATCGGCGAGGTCGTTCACCGCGCCGGCCGTGGGCCCGATCCACGGCAGCGCCGCGAGGACGCGCCACGGCACCCTGTCCGTCGCGGCTGCGAGCTCATCGACCTCGGCGCGGGCGGGGGCTACACCGTTCACGGCCGCAACCCAGTCCTTGGACTCGATGTCCTGCCGGATCGAGGTCAGCGAGGCGGACGCTGCCTGCGCCTGGTGGTACGTGCCGAGCCACGACGCCCCCAGCCACGCGGCCACGGCGAGCACGACCACGCCGAGGGCGCCGAGAACGGCCCAGGTCACGCCACGAGAACGCGAGCGCCGATCCGAGACCATCGCCCTCCCGCCCTCGCTTCTGTGGCGAGCCTGCCGCACCGACGCACGCGCGGAGCACGCGACCAGCCCGCGGTTCAGTGCCGATTCAGGGGCGTGCCATGCGCCGGAAAGCGATCGCACGCGGCCCGGTTGAGCGGCCTATGGCCCGCCCATACGTTCGACCCGCGGGCTGGCCCGCGGCCGAGCCGGGGGGCAACGGATATGTCGATCGACCACGTCGAACCGGACGCCACTCCGGCGACCCTCGACGCCGTCGCGCCGGCCCCCGCAGCCAAAGCCGAAGCCCAAGCTGCCACCCTGCCCTCCGCCGAGGCCACCACCGTCACGTGTGCCGCACCTCCGCGTGCGGAGCGCGGCGACCACTGGTACCGGCGCACCGTCCTGCGGGTCGACGTCCTCGCGATCGCCATCGCGCTGGGCGCGACCCTTGTGGTCCGCTTCACGATCAGCGGGGAGCTCCGCCACCTGGACATCGCCGTTGCCGGGTTCCTCGTCATGATGGCCGGCCTGTGGCTCGCGAGCCTCGCCGTCGTGGGCGCCTACGACACCCGACGGATCGGCGTCGGCACCGAGGAGTACAAGCGCGTGGCCGGCGCCACGGCGATCGCGTTCGGACTGGTCGCCACGGCCTCCTTCCTCGCGAGCGCGGACATGTCCCGGATCTTCGTCGCGGTCGCCATGCCGGTCGGGCTCGTCCTCCTGCTGTTGGGGCGACGCAGCTGTCGCGCCGTGCTCCACCGGATGCGTGCGCAGGGCCAGCACCTCGCGCCGACGCTCGTGATCGGGGCCGACGGTCAGCGCGCACGCCTGACGCACGCCCTGGATTCCTCCCCGGTCGCCGGGTTCCGCGTCGTCGCCCACATGGCGCTTCCGCCCGAGACCGGTGACGCCCGGGACGCGTGGTTCGCTGCTGTGAGCCGGACCATCGACGAGCAGCGAATCGAGGCCGTCGCGGTCGCGCAGCGGTCCGAACTCGACCCGCACTTCATCCGGGAGCTGGCCTGGCGGCTCGAGGACCCCCAGGTCGACCTCCTGGTGGATCCGGGCATCGCCGACATCGCCGGGCCGCGGTTGTCCATCCGGCCGGCGGCGGACATCGCCCTGGTCCACCTGGACGAGCCTCAGCTGACGGGCCCGAAGCGCGCGATCAAGCGGTCGATGGACATCGTCGGCGCCGGCGTCGCCCTGATCTTGCTCACACCGGTTCTGATCGTGCTGAGCCTCCTCGTACGGTGCACGTCGCGCGGGCCGGTCATCTTCACCCAGACGCGTATCGGCCAGCACGGGGAGCCGTTCCGACTGTTCAAGTTCCGGACCATGGTGGCGGATGCGCAGGAGCATCAGGCCGAGGTGTGGTCGATGAGCGACGAGGCGAACAAGGCCAAGGCCGACCCGCGCGTGACCCGCGTCGGCCGTCCGATGCGGCGGTGGTCGCTGGACGAGCTTCCGCAGTTCGTGAACGTGCTCAACGGGTCGATGTCCATCGTCGGTCCGCGACCGATCCAGGCCGTCGAGGCCGACACCCTCCAGGCGTGGCAGGGCCGGCGACACCTGACGAAGCCGGGCCTCACCGGCCTGTGGCAGATCAGCGGCCGCGCCGACACGAGCTGGGACGACCGGATGCGGCTGGACCTGGAGTACGTCGAGAACTGGTCTCCGTCGCTCGACTTCATCATCGCGTTGAAGACGATTCGGGTGGTCCTCTCGGGCGTCGGGGCGTACTAGGCGGGCGCTGCTCACCGCAGCAAAGAGAGATTGCCTACTATCGGGAACCCGTGCCGCCGGACCGAGTTCTCGCCACGCTACCGTCGGGCCGAGGGAAACCAGCCGACCCGTCGAACTGCGGCCTGCCGCGGTCGACGGTTCAACGCAACCACCAAGACCATGGCCCCGACAATCTGGGGAAATGCGCGGCCGGATGTCCAGTACGTGATCCGAC
>JAFIHP010000063.1 GCA_017849335.1 Actinomycetales bacterium
GACGCGGCGGCCGAGGCGAAGGCGGGCACCTCGGTGCTGCTGATCGGCGTGCTCGACAAGGTCGGCACGTTCGGGATGATCCGGTACTGCCTGCCGATCTTCCCGTCGGCCTCGGACTTCTACGCGCCCCTGGTGATCGCGCTCGCGCTCGTCGGGATCTTCTACGGCGCCTTCGTGGCCCTGAGCCAGACCGACATGAAGCGGCTGTTCGCCTACTCATCGATGTCGCACTTCGGCTTCATCGCGCTGGGGATCTTCGTGTTCACCTCGACCGGGCAGAGCGGATCGGTCGTGTACATGGTCGCGCACGGCCTGTCGACCGCGCTGCTGTTCCTCGCCGCGGGATACCTGTGGACGCGCTACCACGGCTCGAGCCAGATCTCGGACTACGCCGGCGTCAACAAGGCGGCGCCGGTGCTGTCCGGCTTCTTCCTCCTCGCAGCGCTGTCCTCGCTGGCACTGCCCGGCCTGCTGTCGTTCGTCGGGGAGTTCCTCGTCCTGGTGGGCACGTTCCAGCGCTACCTGTGGGTCGGCGCCATCGCGACCCTCGGCATCGTCATCACCGCGGCGTACGTGCTCCGCCTGTACCAGCGCTCCATGACCGGACCGCTCAAGCCCGAGCTCGACGGACTGCGTGACATCGGCGTGCGCGAACGCGTGGCGCTCGCCCCGATCGCGGCCCTGGTGATCGTGCTCGGCCTGTTCCCGGCTCCGCTGCTGAACGTGATCAACCCGGCCGTCGACCGGGTGATGACGAGCATCGGCGCGACCGACCCGAGCCCGACCGTCGTCGGTGCTCCCGCGGAAGGGACCAACCCGTGATCGGCCTGGCTTCGGTGCTGTCGGCTCCGGCCGCGGACGCTGCGACGTTCAGCCTGCCCAGCATCAACTACTACGCGATCGCCCCGATCCTCATCGTGTTCGGTGCCGCCGTCGTGTCGGTCCTGATCGAGGCGTTCGTGCCGCGGCGGGCCCGTCGGCCGATCCAGCTCGTCCTGGTCATCGGCTCGCTGCTTGCCGCGCTCGTGGTCGTCGTCGACCTGCGGGGTACGCGCCTGGTCACCGGCGACGGCGCGATCGCCGTCGACGGTCCGACGCTGATCCTGTGGGGCACGCTGCTGGTCGTGGGACTGCTCGGCGCGCTTCTGTTCGCCGAGCGGACCATCGACCCGCTGGGCGACGCGTTCGCGCCTCGGGCCTCGACGCTCCCGGGCTCGGAGGACGAGCAGCAGTTCACCCGGCTCGGGTACCTGCAGACCGAGATCTGGCCGTTCTTCCTGTTCGCCCTCACCGGCATGCTCGTGTTCCCGGCGGCGAACGACCTGCTGCTCATCTTCGTCGCGCTCGAGGTCATGTCGCTGCCGCTGTACCTGCTCGCCGGCATGGCACGGCGTCGACGGCTGCTGTCGCAGGAGGCTGCGCTCAAGTACTTCCTGCTGGGCGCATTCTCGTCGGCGTTCTTCCTGTACGGCGCGGCGATGCTCTACGGCTACAGCGGGTCGGTCGGCCTGGTCGACATCGCGGCGAAGATCGGCGTCGATCCCGGTGAGGGAACGCTGGTCGCCGTCGGCATGGCCCTGGTCATCGTCGGCCTGCTGTTCAAGGTGTCAGCCGTTCCCTTCCACCAGTGGACCCCGGACGTCTACCAGGGCGCTCCCACGCCGGTGACCGGGTTCATGGGCGCTGCGGTGAAGCTCGCCGCGTTCGGCGCGCTGCTCCGCGTCCTGTACGTGGGCCTGGGCGGGATGCGCTGGGACTGGGAGCCGGTGCTGTGGATCATCGCGGCGATCACGATGCTCGTCGGCGCGGTGATCGCGCTGACCCAGACGGACGTCAAGCGGATGCTCGCGTACTCGTCGATCGCGCAGGCCGGCTTCATCCTCATGGGCGTCGTCTCCGCGTCGGCCGAGGGCCTGCAGAGCTCGATCTTCTACCTGATCGCGTACGCGTTCACGACGATCGGCGCCTTCGCGGTGGTCTCGATGGTGCGGGACGCCTCGGGTGAGGCGACGCACCTGTCGAAGTGGGCCGGGCTCGGCCGGCGGTCGCCGGTGGTCGCGGCGACCTTCACGCTCTTCATGCTCGCCCTGGCCGGCATACCGCTGACCAGCGGGTTCGTCGCCAAGTTCGGGGTGTTCGCCGCGGCGATCGGGTCGGACCTGTCGTGGCTGGTGATCATCGCCGTCATCGCCAGCATCATCGCGGCGTTCTTCTACATCCGCGTCGTGGTGCTCATGTACTTCTCGGAACCCACCGAGGAGACCGCATCGGTGGTCGTGCCCTCCGCGTTCACCACGATCGCCCTCGCCGCGGGCGCCACGGTCACGTTGGTGCTGGGCATCTTCCCGCAGCCGGTGCTGGATCTCATCAGCCAGGCGGGCGTGTTCGTCCGCTGATGTGCCGACGTAGTACCTTGCCACGGTGAACGACTCGCTGCTGGGCCTCGCGCTGCCGGACGACCGGCTGTCCGAGCACCTGGCCGTGGGCCTGGCACAGGTGGAGGACGGCCTGCGCAAGGCCGTCGCCAGCGACGACCCGTTCATGGCGGACGCCTCGCGCTACCTCGTCGAGGCCGGCGGAAAGCGGTTCCGACCGCTGCTGGTACTGCTTGCTGCCCAGTTCGGCGACCCCGATGCCTGGGGAGTCGTGCCGTCCGGGGTGGTCGTCGAGCTGACGCATCTGGCGACGCTCTACCACGACGACGTCATGGACGAGGCGACGATGCGCCGTGGCGCGGAGTCGGCGAACCATCGGTGGGACAACACCGTCGCGATCCTCACCGGCGACTTCCTCTTCGCCCGTTCGTCGGGCATCCTCGCCGACCTCGGCCCCGAGGCCGTGCGCATCCAGGCGCACACGTTCGAGCGGCTGTGCACGGGCCAGATCCGCGAGACCATCGGGCCGCGCGACGGCCAGGATCCCGTGGCGCACCATCTGGAGGTCGTGGCCGACAAGACGGCGTCGCTCATCGCCGCGTCCGGCCGGTACGGCGCCCTGATGGCGGGAGCCGCGCCGGAGCACGTCGAGACGCTGACGACCTTCGGCGAGCGCATCGGCGTCGCCTTCCAGCTCGCCGACGACCTCGTCGACATCACGTCGGAGTCGATGCAGTCGGGCAAGACCCCAGGCACCGACCTGCGCGAAGGCGTCGTCACGCTGGCGGGCCTGGTCGCGCTCTCGGGCGACGACCCGGCCGACGCGCGGCTGCGCGAGCTGCTGGGCCGCCCGCTGCCGGACGACGACGAGCACGCCGAGGCCCTCGCCCTGCTGCGCGCGCACCAGGCCGTCGACACCGCGCGCTGGCAGGCTCGGGCGTGGGCCGACTCCGCGCGCGAGCTGCTCGCGGACCTGCCGGCCGGCCCGCCGCGCGAGGTGCTCGGCCTGCTGTGCGACTACGTGGTGACCCGTACCGGCTGACCCACGCGCCGCCCCCCGCTGTTGAGGTTGGTGGCGGTTCACGCTGCGCGGAACCGCCACCAACCTCAAC
>JAFIHP010000008.1 GCA_017849335.1 Actinomycetales bacterium
AGCGTGCCCAGCGCGTAGACGTGCGTCATGCGGCAGGCGATCCACAGCTCGAGCGGGCCGTCCGCCGGCGCTCCGTCGTCGCGCTGTCGGGCGAACCCGCCGGGCACCATCGACCGCCGGCCAAGGTGTACACGGCGACGGCGCAGATGTTCGTGGCGATCTCCAGCCGCTCGGACTCCGGGGATCCGACGACGGGCGCGACCTACACGATGCAGCGCATCACCTCGTACGTGCAGCTGATCGACAGCCCGCAGGTGCTGCAGCCGGTGATCGACGAGCTCGGGCTGGACGTCGACGTGAAGCACCTCGGTGACGACGTCTCGGCGACGAACCCGATCGACACCGTGCTGATCAACGTCTCTGCGAGCAACGGCAGCCCGGAGAAGGCTGCGCAGATCGCCAACGCGGCGGCGGTGCAGCTCGGTGCCGTGATCCAGCAACTGGAGAGCACGGCGGCAGGCGACCTCGTCCCGGTGAAGGCGACGCTGACCGACCCGGCGGAGGCGCCGGCGAGCCCGAGCAGCCCGCGGACACGGATCAACCTGATCCTGGGGCTGTTGGTGGGCCTGGCTCTCGGCGTGGGCTACGCGTTCTTGCGGGAGAGCCTCGACACGTCGGTCAGGAGCCCGGACGACCTGGGCGAGCTGACCGGGGCCATGCCGATCGGCATCGTGTCGTTCGATCCGGAGGCGTCCGGCAAGCCCCTGGTGGCGCTGGACCAGCGGTCGACCCGCGCGGAGGCGTTCCGCACGATCCGCACCAACCTGCAGTACGTGGACGTCGACAACCCGCCGAAGGTCATCGCCATCACGAGCGCCGTGCCCAACGAGGGCAAGACGACGACGGCGGTGAACCTCGCGATCACGATGGCCCAGGCGGGCAAGCGGGTTGTTCTCGTGGAGACCGACCTGCGCAAGCCGAAGGCGAGCTCCTACCTCGGCGTCGAGAGCGAGCTCGGGCTGACCGACGTGCTCGCCGGCCAGTCGAAGCTCGAGGACGCCCTCCTGCCGTGGAACCGCGACCTGCTGACGTTCCTCCCCGCCGGCCACACGCCGCCGAACCCAAGTGAGCTGCTCGCCAGCCAGCAGTTCGAACAGGTGCTCGCGCAGCTGCGGGAGGAGTTCGACCAGGTGATCGTCGACGCGACGCCACTGCTACCCGTCACCGACGGCGCGATCGTCGCGAAGGCCGCTGACGGAGCCGTCGTCATCGTGCGCTACGGCAAGACCACCCGTGAGCAGTTGGCGTCGAGTCTCGCGGCTCTGGAGCAGGTCGGCGCCCGGACGCTGGGTACGACGCTCAACTTCGTGCCAGCTGGAAGACGGGGATATGGGTATGCGTACGGCTACGGAGACTCACGCACGGCTAGCGAGAGGTCGTGATTCCCTCTGCGGACGCCACAACCCCGGAGTGCGCGGGCGGTGGCAAGCGGTCCCTGCGTGCGCCGTGTCGAGTTGGCGGCTAGGGAGTTAGTCGTGACGCGGGTTCTGCACGTCGCGGAGTCGATGGGAAGTGGCGTTGAGACCGCTATCGCGACTTGGATCGATTCCTCTCCTGAACTGGAACACTCCACATTCTCGATGTCAGTTCACGAGCACTCGAGCGGCGTGCTCATCAGCGCGACAGAACGCTCGGCTCGATCAGGTCGAATCGGACGAACTGCATTCCTCGCGCGCCGCTTGCATGGTGAGGTACGCGATCGCAGGCCCGACGTTGTACACCTTCACAGTTCGGTTGCCGGCGCGTTGGGCCGACTGATGCCGAGACTTGCTCCGAGAGTCGTCTACTCGCCTCACTGCTTTGCGTTCGAACGCAACGATTTGCGCCGCGAGGTCCGGCGCTCCCTGATGCTGGCCGAGCGACTCCTTTCGACCAGGTGCGACGCCGTCGTGGCAGTCAGCGAGCACGAGCGAGAGTTGGCCGACTCCCTCCGAAGCAGGACCCCCGTGTATCTCGTCCCCAACTTCTTCTGGAATCAACTAGCGACGTACAAGCGGCCGTGCGCTGACAGCGTGCATGTAGTTGGCCTGGGGCGTGTCGGTCCTCAGAAAGGAGTGTTGACGTTCGCCTCGGTGTCGAGCCAGTTCCGGGGCGATCAGTCGGTCCGGTTCACATGGATTGGATCGGGCGATCCGACTTCTGAGGCGCACCTTAGGCGCGCAGGCTGCACGGTGACCGGCTGGCTCAGGCGCGACGAGGCGCTCCGTGTGTTGATGACTGGTGACGTCTATCTCCACACGGCGAGCTGGGAGGGCTTTCCGCTGGCAATTCCAGAGGCGGCCGGCCTCGGGCTGCCCGTGCTTGCCTTTCGGATACCTGCCTTGGAATTCCTACCCGAGAGCGTTCTCGTCTCCAGCATCGAAGATGCCGTTGACCGGATACGCCTTGTCGAGCAGACAGACCAACACATGGCGGACTCGTGGCTAGAACTGCGAGATGTACTTTCCGGTGTTTCTGGTGAGCAGCAACGCCAGAACTTGCTGCGCAGCTACGGCCTGAAGCCATGAGGATCGCCATTCCGGCCAAAGTTGTCGCAGGTAACGTCGGGGGCAACAGCACATACACAACTCATCTCATTCGCGAGCTCATTCACACCGGACACGACGTCGAGACGTTTGGCCCGCGGGTGGATCCCCGGCGTCGCCATGGTCGGGCGCTGCATTTCGCGACGGA
This sequence comes from Actinomycetales bacterium, assembly GCA_017849335.1. GTDB lineage: Bacteria > Actinomycetota > Actinomycetes > S36-B12 > S36-B12 > UBA10649. Next base: position 2,674 of record JAFIHP010000008.1, read on the forward strand.
GGGGTCCTGGACCTTCTCGAAGCGTGCCGCGGCGTACGACATAGTCCACTATCCAAGCGATACGGGTCCCGTAGGCAAGGGGAATTGCAGGGCTCTCGTGGTCACCGTGCACGGCGTCGCCCAACGTCACTTCCAAGGATCGCGATCTCCTCTCCGTGCGAAGATTTGGCTGAAAAGGACGTCTATGGCAGTCCGATCCGCCGATGTAGTTGTGACCGTCTCAAGGTCCTCGGCGA
>JAFIHP010000064.1 GCA_017849335.1 Actinomycetales bacterium
CACCTGCCCCGCGACCTCGTCCGGGACGCGGCGGACGAGCTGCTCCGGCCGTTCGGGGAACGTCCGTGGTCCGATCCGCACAACGCCGACGCGTCGTACGCACGCGTCCGGGCGAGGGTGCTGCTGGCCGACCTTGTCGACCGGCTCGGCCCCGGGGTCGTCGTCGGCCTGACCCGCAGCGCGGACCTCCTGCGCGACGACGCCGACGCCCTCGACGGCCTCGCCGACGACGCGTTCGCGCAGATCGTCGACGCCGAGGCCGGACCCTCTGCCGAATGCGCCGCGCTGGCGGCGCTGCCGACGGCGTTGCGCACCCGGGTCCTGCGGCGCATGTGCCTGCGCGCCGGCTGTCCAGGCGAGGACCTGCACCACGACCACGTCCGCCGGGTCGACCTCCTCGTCGTCGACTGGCGCGGACAGGGCGCGGTCGCACTGCCGGGCGGCGTCGAGGCCGCCCGGGCGTGTGGCAGGCTGTGCCTCCGTCCGAGCCCAGCCCGACCGGGGGTACCCAGTGGAGCCTGACGACATCTCCTCCGAGCTCGCGCACGTGCTGCTGACGGAGGACCAGATCGCCGGCCAGCTGGCCGAGCTCGCCGGACAGGTCGACGTCGACTACGACGGCAAGGACCTGCTGCTGGTCGGGGTGCTCAAGGGCGCGGTCATGGTCATGGCCGACCTTGCGCGGGCGCTGCATCGCAGCGTCGACATGGACTGGATGGCCGTCTCGTCGTACGGCTCCGGCACCAAGAGCAGCGGAGTCGTCCGGATCCTCAAGGACCTGGACGCGGACCTCGCGGGCCGGCACGTGCTCGTCGTCGAGGACATCTTGGACTCGGGGCTGACGTTGTCGTGGCTCCTGCGGAACCTCTCCTCGCGCAACCCGGCGTCGGTGGAGGTCTTCACGCTCCTGCGGAAGCCGGACGCGATGAAGGTGGAGGTGTCGCCGCGCTACGTCGGGTTCGACATCCCCAACGAGTTCGTCGTGGGCTACGGGCTCGACTACGCCCAGCGCTACCGCAACTTGCGGTGCGTGGGCACCCTGGCCCCGCACGTGTACGGCGGCTGACGGGCACCGTGTTCGCCGCCGGCGTACTCGCGGCGGTCGGCGGGTCCCCCGTGGCGTAGTACCGTGAGGCGGTGGATGTGCGGAAGATCCTGCGCGGCCCGATCTTCTGGATCGCGCTCGTCGTGCTGTTCGTGCTGATCGGATCCAGTTTCCTCTCCGGTATCGGCGCGCCCTCGCAGGTGGACACGAGCGTCGCGATCACCGACATCCAGCAGAACAAGGTCGACACGGCGACGATCACCGATCGCGACCAGGTTCTCGACCTCACCCTCACCGACGGCAGCAAGATCCGCACCCAGTACATCGACGGTCAGGGACTCACGCTCCAGCAGCTGCTCCAGGAGAAGGCCGACGCGGGCAACCTGCCCGGCGGGTACAACGTCGTCGTCCCGAGCGAGAGCGTCCTGCTGACACTGCTGGTGTCGCTCCTCCCGGTGGCCCTGATCGTGCTGCTCTTCTTCTTCTTGATGAGCCAGATGCAAGGCGGCGGCTCGCGGGTCATGAACTTCGGCAAGTCCAAGGCGAAGATGATCACCAAGGACATGCCGTCGACGACCTTCGCCGACGTCGCCGGGGCCGAGGAGGCGGTCGAGGAGCTCCAGGAGATCAAGGACTTCCTCGCCGAGCCGGCGAAGTTCCAGGCGGTCGGCGCGAAGATCCCCAAGGGCGTCCTCCTCTACGGTCCGCCCGGCACCGGCAAGACCCTCCTGGCGCGCGCGGTCGCCGGCGAGGCCGGGGTCCCGTTCTTCTCGATCTCCGGCTCGGACTTCGTCGAGATGTTCGTCGGCGTCGGCGCGAGCCGGGTGCGCGACCTCTTCGCCCAGGCCAAGGAGAACGCCCCGGCGATCATCTTCGTCGACGAGATCGACGCGGTCGGCCGCCACCGCGGAGCCGGCCTGGGCGGTGGTCACGACGAGCGCGAGCAGACCCTCAACCAGATGCTGGTCGAGATGGACGGCTTCGACGTCAACGCAAACGTCATCCTCATCGCCGCGACGAACCGCCCCGACATCCTCGACCCGGCGCTGCTGCGACCGGGCCGCTTCGACCGCCAGATCGCCGTCGAGCGACCGGACCTGAACGGGCGCTACGAGATCCTGAAGGTGCACGCCAAGGGCAAGCCGCTGGCGCCGCACGTCGACCTGATGGCCGTCGCCCGTCGTACCCCCGGCTTCACCGGCGCGGACCTGGCCAACGTGCTCAACGAGGCGGCCTTGTTGACGGCCCGCGGCGAGGCGACCCAGATCGACGACGAGGCGCTGGACGAGGCGATCGACCGGGTCATCGCCGGACCGCAGAAGCGCACCCGGGTCATGGACGACCTGGAGAAGAAGATCACTGCGTACCACGAGGCCGGCCACGCCCTGGTCGCCGCGGCGCTGCCGGGGAACGACCCGGTACACAAGATCACGATCATGCCGCGGGGGCGGGCGCTCGGCTACACGATGGTGCTGCCGGACCAGGACAAGTACTCCACGACCCGAGGACAGCTGCTCAACCAGCTCGCCTACATGCTCGGCGGCCGGGCGGCGGAGGAGCTGATCTTCCACGACCCGACGACCGGCGCGTCGAACGAGATCGAGAAGGCGACGGCCGTCGCCCGCGGGATGGTGATGCAGTACGGCATGACCGAGCGCCTCGGCGCGATCCGGTACGGCCAGGAGCAGAACGAGGTGTTCCTCGGCCGCGACATGGGGCACGTGCGCGACTACTCCGAGGAGGTCGCTGCCGCGATCGACGAGGAGGTGCGGGCCTTCATCGAGGCAGCGCACCAGGAGGCCTACGACGTCCTCGTCGCGAACCGCGACGTGCTCGACGCGATGGTCCTCGCCCTGCTCGACCGGGAGACGCTCGACAAGTCCGAGATCGAGGAGATCTTCGCCGAGCTGCGGCTGCGCGAGCCCCGACCGGCGTGGACGGGCTCGACCCGGCGTCGACCGGACGAGCGCGGACCGGTGCTGACCCCGGCCGAGCTGGCCGCCCTGCCGTCGTCGAACGGGCACGGGTCGGCGAACGGGCACAACGGCAACGGGTCCAACGGCCACACCCCGGCCGACGCCCCGTTCGGCCTGGGAGATCAGGCGTGAGCGCCATCGATCCGGTCACCCTCGCCGCCGAGGTCACGGGCCGGCCGTTCGACGAGGCGGCCGCCGAGCGGGCCGTGCGCGACCTGCTGGTCGCGGTGGGCGAGGACCCGGACCGCGAGGGCCTGCGTGACACGCCGGGTCGCGTCGCCCGTGCCTACGCGGAGATCTTCCGCGGCCTGACGATGACGCCCGACGAGGTCCTGACCACGACGTTCGACCTCGGTCACGACGAGATGGTCCTGGTCAAGGACATCGAGCTCTACAGCACGTGCGAGCACCACCTGGTCCCGTTCCACGGGGTGGCGCACATCGGCTACATCCCGAACGCGAACGGCCGTATCACCGGCCTCTCCAAGCTCGCCCGCCTGGTCGACGTGTACGCGAAGCGCCACGGGGCTCCAGGATGCGCATCAGCGCGTCGGCGACCTGCGTCGTCAGCCGCTCCTGGACCTGCGGGCGCTTCGCGTACACGTCGACCAGGCGGGCGAGCTTGGAGAGGCCGGTGATCCGGC
>JAFIHP010000065.1 GCA_017849335.1 Actinomycetales bacterium
ACGGTACGTCGTCCGCGCTGTGGACGATCGACGGCGGGACGGCCGCGGATGCCGTCGCGGCGTACGGCAAGACCTTGGAGTCCGCTGGATTCACGATGAAGCCGTCCGAGGGTGCCATGCCGAGCCTGGACATGCTCGCGTCGGCCGACTACGAGGGCAACGGCTACACCGTGAACGTGAGCGGCATGAGCGGGGACGGCAAGGTCATCCTGACGGTCACAGCGACCAAGTCGTCGTGACCGATCGCTCCTAGCCGAGCGCCAGTCGGGGCTTGAGCTCGCCCAGACGCGCCAGAAGCCCGTTGACGAACGACGCCGAGTCGTCGGTGGACAGCTCCTGGGCGAGCGCGACGGCCTCCGCGATCGCGACCGCGTCCGGGATGTCGTCGCGCCACAGCAGCTCGTAGGAGCCCAGGCGCAAGATCGCGCGATCGACCGCCGGCATCCGGTCCAGGGTCCACCCCTGCGAGTAGCTCGACAGAAGCTCGTCGATGTACTCCTGGTGGTCCCGGACGCCGTCGACGAGCGCGACCGTGTAGGAGTTCAGCGGCGTCTGTCCCTCGTCGAGCCGCCTCTCCTGCGCCGCCGCGAGGACGTCGGCAGACGGGACCGACCGGATGTCGGCCTCGTACAGGACGTCCAACGCGCGCTTGCGGGCCTTGCTGCGAGCGGACACCTCAGTCGTTGATGCGGCCGAGGTACGAGCCGTCGCGCGTGTCGACCTTGACCTTGGTGTCGGACTCGATGAACAGGGGAACCTGGATCTCGGCGCCGGTCTCGGGTGTCGCCGGCTTCGTGCCGCCGGTCGAGCGGTCACCCTGCAGCCCCGGCTCGGTGTACGTGATAATCAGCTCGACCGAGGCCGGGAGCTCGACGTACAGCGGGACGCCCTCGTTGGTGGCGACCGTCGCGCTCTGGTTCTCCAGCAGGTACTTGCTGGCGTCGCCGACGACGGCCGACGGGACGGGGAGCTGGTCGTAGGACTGGGTGTCCATGAAGATCCAGTCGTCGCCGTCCTTGTACAGGTACTGCATGTCGCGCTTGTCGACGTTCGCCGTCTCGACCTTGAGGCCGGCGTTGAACGTGCGGTCGACGACCTTGCCCGACAGGACGTTCTTCAGCTTCGTCCGCACGAACGCGCCGCCCTTGCCCGGCTTGACGTGCTGGAACTCGACGACGGTCCACAGCTGGCCGTCGATCTTGAGGACGATGCCGTTCTTCAGGTCGTTCGTGGTAGCCACGGTCTTTGCTCCAGCGTCTGTGCGTCAGCCCACGACGCGCAGCCCACGGGCAGCCGGTGTGAGCACACGCGGGCCCCCCGGGGTGACGACGAGGGTGTCTTCGATGCGAACCCCGCCGCGGCCCGGGAGGTACACGCCGGGCTCGACGGTGATCGCCATGCCGGCGCTCATGGTACCCGTGCTCCTCGGACCCAGGAACGGCGGCTCGTGGATCTCCAGCCCGACCCCGTGGCCCAGCCCGTGGTCGAAGTGCTCGGCATGACCAGCGTCCGCGACGAGGTCGCGTGCCGCCGCGTCGACCTCCCGTAGGTCTGCACCGTCGCGGTAGCGCTCCCGCGCACTCGTCTGCGCGCGCAGGACCAGGTCGTGGACCTCCACCTGCCAGGCGTCCGGCTCCCCCACGACGAACGTGCGGGTCATGTCGGCGTGGTACCCGTCGACGAGGGCGCCGGCGTCGACGACGATCAGGTCGCCGGGCGCGAGCCGGCGCGGCCCGGGTTCGTGATGACCGATCGCCGAGTTCGGTCCGGACCCGACGATCGTCTCGAACGACCGGTCGTCCGCGCCGAGCTCCCCGAACAGCTGCTCGAGTCGGCGGGCCAGGTCGACCTCGCGGTCGCCCACCCGCATCTCGCCGGCGAGCGCCTCGATCGCTTCCGAGGTGATCGCGCACGCCCGTTCGAGCGCCGCCAGCTCCGTGTCGTCCTTGACGGCACGAAGCCGCTCGACGAGACCGTCCGCGACAGCGAAGGTGCCGCGCTCGGCATCGACGACGGCCCCCTGCGCCAAGGTCATGGTGCTCTCGACGGCGACCGTGCGGCCACTGCCGAGCGCGGCGACGACAGTGCGCAGAGTGTCGCGGTCGACGATGGGGACGAGATCCGGGACCTGCTGCGCCGCCTGGATGACGTAGCGACCGTCGGTGCCGAACAGGTCCTGGCCGTCGGATCCCACGGCGAGGACGGCGTTGCTGCCCGAGAAGCCCGTCAGGTACTGCACATTCGGCAGGTGGGTGACCAGCAGCACGTCCGAGCCGGTGGCGTCGGCGACGAGCGCCCGCAGCCGGTCGCGCCGGGCCGCGTGAACGCTCACGAGCCGACCCGACTGGCGATCGCCCGCAGCGCCAGCCGGTACGAGTCCATGCCGAAGCCGGCGATCGTGCCCGTCGCGACGGCGGCGACGACCGAGGTGTGCCGGAACTCCTCACGGGCGGCCGGGTTGGAGATGTGCACCTCGACCAGGGGCGCGGTCAGCATCGCGCACGCGTCGCGCAGGGCGTAGGAGTAGTGCGTGAACGCCGCCGGGTTGAGCACCACCGGCGTCCGGGCGTCGGCCGCCTCGTGGAGCCAGCCGACGAGCTCGGCCTCGTCGTTCGTCTGCCGTACCTCGACCCGCAGTCCCAGCTCGGCGCCGGACTCCTCGCACAGGGCCACGAGGTCCGCGTACGTCGTGCTGCCGTACACGTCGGGCTCGCGGGTGCCGAGACGGTTCAGGTTGGGCCCGTTGAGGACGAGGACGTCAGGCATGGCGCGAGCCTAACGGGGCCGTTTCGTTTCTCCCGGCGGGCGGGACAAACGAAAAGAAGGGCGGCCTAGACGCTGATCGCGTCGTAGGCGGCGGCGAGAAGTGCCGGGTCCGGTCCCTCCCAGACCACCGGGCGCCCGAGGCCCTGCAGGACGACGAACCGAAGCATCGACCCGCGCGCCTTCTTGTCCACGCCCATCGAGGCCAGCAGGCCCGTCCAGTGGCCCGCCGGGTACGTCGTCGGCAGGCCGAGCAGGCCGAGGACGCGCCGGTGTCGGTCGACGTCCGCATCGCTGAGACGCCCGCCCAGGGCCGCGAGCTCGGCCACGTACATCATCCCGACGGCGACGGCGGCACCGTGGCGCCACCGGTAGCGCTCGCGGCGCTCGACGGCGTGGCCGAAGGTGTGCCCGTAGTTCAGGACCTCCCGGCCGATTCCGCCGCCCGACGTCGCCGACGACTCCCGGAAGTCAGCCGAGACGACATCGGCCTTCACCTGCACGGCACGGCGGATCAGGTCCGGCAGGAGCTCACCCGCCGTGTCCGTTGCTCGGAACGGGTCGGCCTCGACGTCGTCGAGGATGGACAGGTCGCGGACGAACCCCACCTTCACGACCTCGGCCATGCCGGCCAGCAGGTCGTTGCGAGGCAAGGTCTCGAGGGTGTTCACGTCGCACAGGACTCCGCTGGGACTCCAGAACGCCCCGACGAGGTTCTTGCCCGCGTCGGTGTTGATTCCGGTCTTGCCGCCCACGGCGGCGTCGACCATGCCGAGGAGCGTCGTCGGAAGCTGGACGACCCGGATGCCGCGCAGCCAGGTGGCTGCCACGAACCCGGCGAGGTCGGTCGTTGCTCCCCCGCCGAGCCCGACGATGCTGTCGCTGCGGGTGAAGCCCGCCGTGCCGAGGACCGTCCAGCAGAACGCCGCGACGTCGGCGCTCTTGGCGTCCTCGGCGTCCGGCACCTCGATGAGCGTGACGTCGTACCCGGAGTCGGAGAGGTCCTCGCGGACCGCCTCGGCCGTCGCGAGCAGCGCGGCGGGATGGATCACCGCGACCCGCTGCGAGCCCTGCAGCAGGCCCGGCAGGTGGCCGAGCAGCCCGCGACCGATCACGACCGGGTAGTCGCGCTCCGCGCGGACCTCGATGACGACGTCACTCACGCTTGAGCACCTCCACCACCGCGCGCGCGACGTCGCGCACGCCTCGGCCGTCCGTGTCGACGATGTCCGTCGAGACGCGCTCGTACACCGGTGTGCGCTCCTCGAGCAGCCGCCCGAGCGTCGCCCGGACGTTGCCCAGGAGCAGCGGGCGTGCGGTGTTCAGGCCGACCCGGCGGACGGCGTCCGACAGCGAGACCCGCAGCCAGACGACGCGGTGGCCGTCCAGGCGCTGCTGGGTCTCCTCCCGCAGCACCGCGCCCCCGCCCAGGGCCAGCACGCCGGCCGACTCCGCCAGGGCGTCGGCGATGACCTCCGCTTCGATCCGGCGGAACTCGTCCTCGCCGTGGTTCACGAAGATGTCGGAGACGCTGAGCTGCGTGCGTGCCTCGACCAGCGCGTCACTGTCGGCGAAGGGGACGCCCAGGGCGTCGGCGACCCTGCGCCCGACGCTCGACTTCCCCGCGCCCGGCGAGCCGATGAGCACCGCGACCGGACGCGTCGGCTCCGTGGTCACCGGAAGGCCAGGTTCTGGAGGTACCCGTCGAGGTTGCGCCGGGACTCCGCGACGCTGTCGCCGCCGAACTTCTCGACGAGCGCGTCGGCGAGCACGAGCAGCACCATGGCCTCGGCGACGACCCCCGCGGCGGGCACCGCGCACACGTCCGACCGCTGGTTGATCGCCACTGCAGCCTCACCCGTCGCGACATCGACCGTCTGGAGCGCGCGCGGGATGGTCGAGATCGGCTTCATAGCCGCCCGGACGCGCAGTGTCTCCCCGGTCGACATCCCGCCCTCCGTCCCGCCCGAGCGACCCGACGTGCGGCGCAGCTCCCCGGAGTCCGAGACGATCTCGTCCTGCGCCTGCGACCCGCGGACCGCCGCCAGGCCGAAGCCGTCACCGACCTCGACCCCCTTGATCGCCTGGATGCCCATCAGCGCGGCCGCCAGCCGAGCATCCAGTCGACGGTCCCAGTGGACGTGGCTGCCCAGCCCCGGCGGCAGCCCGTAGGCGACCACCTCCACGACGCCGCCGAGCGTGTCGCCGTCCTTGTGCGCGGCGGAGATCTCGGCCTCCATCGCGGCGGCCGACGCCGCATCGAGGCAGCGGACCGGGCTCTCGTCGACCGCGGCGAGGTCGCCCGGGGCAGGAACCGGCGTGCCGTGCGGGACCTCTGCCGCACCGATGCGCACGACGTGGCTGAGGACCTCGATCCCCGCGACCTGCCGGCAGAACGCGCGCGCCACCGAACCCAGCGCGACCCGTGCGGCCGTCTCGCGCGCGCTCGCACGCTCGAGGACCGGGCGGGCGTCGTCGAAGCCGTACTTCTGCATGCCGACGAGGTCGGCGTGCCCGGGGCGCGGGCGCGTCAGCGGGGCGTTGCGGGCCAGTGCGGTGAGCACGTCCTCGTCGACCGGGTCGGCCGACATGACCTGCTCCCACTTCGGCCACTCGGAGTTGCCCACCTCGACGGCCACGGGCCCACCCAGGGTGCGTCCGTGGCGGACGCCGCCGAGGATCCGCACCTCGTCGCGCTCGAACTTCATCCGCGCCCCGCGGCCCGCGCCGAGCCGGCGGCGGGCGAGGTCCAGCCCGAGGTCGGCGGTCGTCACCTCGATCCCGGCCGGCAGGCCCTCCACGATCGCCACGAGCGCCGGACCGTGAGACTCCCCTGCCGTCAGCCAGCGCACCATGCCCGGCATCCTTCCAGAGCGGCGGCGGAGGTCAGTCCGGCAGGGCAGCAGCCATCGCCTCGACCGGCGCCGGCCGCCCCGTCATGAGCTCGACCTGGCGGACCGCCTGCCACAGGAGCATGTCGCGGCCGCTCGCGACGCGCGTCGTGGGCCAGGCGGTCGCCAGCGGGGTGGGCCACGGGTGGTACGACGCGTCCAGCAATGCGCCCCGACCGGCAGTCGCGGCGACCTCCGCCCAGCCGCCGCCGACGTCGCCAGGAAGGGTGCTGATGACGATGTCCGCCGCGACGAGGACGGTGTCCGGCTGCAACGAGGAGGTGCCGACGTCCGCGACCCCCAGGGCCCGGGAGAGGTCCGCCACCTCATCCGCCGCGTCGGGCCGACGCGCGCACACCGTCACGACGGGCACGTCCAGCCGGGCCAGCGCGGCAACCGCGCTGCGAGCGGTGGCGCCCCCTCCGAGGACCGTCGCCGACGACGCCTCACCCGCACCGATCCGGCGCAGGGACTCGACGATGCCATCCACGTCCGTGTTCGTCCCGCGCCATCCCTCCGGCGACGGCAGCACGGTGTTCACGCTCCGCAGCGCTCGCGCGAGATCGTCGACCTCCGCCAGCAGCGGAAGCACGGCCTCCTTCAGGGGCATCGTCAGGGACAGGCCCGCCCACGAACCGTCGAGCCCGGCGACGAATCCGGGGAGGGCCGCCTCGTCGACCTCGACGGCGTCGTACGACCAGTCCAGGCCGAGCGCCGCGTAGGCCGCGCGGTGCAGGACCGGCGACAACGAGTGCGCGATGGGCGAGCCGAGGACCGCCGCGCGGCGTCGGGCGTCCGCCGGGATCACGACGACGGGCTCGCCGACGCCGC
>JAFIHP010000066.1 GCA_017849335.1 Actinomycetales bacterium
CCAGGCCCAGTGCGTTCGGGCCGATGATCCGGAGTCCGGTCGCGCGTGCCTGCTCCACGAGCTCGGCCTGCCGTCGGGCCCACTCCGGGTCCCCCGGCGGCGCCGACTCGGACACCACGACCAGACCGTGCAGTCCTCGTCGACCGGCCTGCTCGACGACCGACGGCAGCCGCTCGGGCGCCACGGCCACGACGGCCAGGTCCGTTCCGTCCGGCACGTCGAGGAGACTTTGCGCGCTCCCGGCGTCCGGCGGCGGCTCGACCCCGACGACGCTCACCGGACCCGGGAATCCGCCCGACACGATGTGCCGGGCGACCGCCTGGACGACACCGGCCAGCGGCCCCGGCTCACCGACCACGGCGACCCCGGCCGGTCTCAGGAGCCGCTCGATCGAGCGACTCTCCGCGCGGTGCTCGCGCGCCTCCCGGACCTCGCGGCTGGCATCGGTCGGCTCGATCGTGAAGGCGACCGCGACGACGTCCTCCTCGTGCCGCTGCGACACCGAGTAGCCGGCTTCCCGGAAGGTCGCGAGCATCCGGGCGTTCGACGGCAGGACCTCGGCGACGAACCGCTCGATCCCGACCTCGCGACCTGCTGCGGCCAGGTGCTCGAGCAGGATCGAGCCCAGGCCGAGGCCCTGCAGGTCGTCGCGGATGACGAACGCCACCTCGGCGGAGCCGTCGCCCAGGGCGTCGAAACGCCCGACGCCCGCCAGCTCGCCGTGGTCGACGACGACGAGGGCGACCCGGTTGACGTGGTCGACGTGCGTGAACCGCTCGACGTCCGCGTCGGTCAGCAACGGCTTGGGCGCGAAGTAGCGGAAGTACACCGTCTGGGCAGACAGGCGGGCGTGGAACCGGCGCAGGGCGTCGGCGTCATCCGGGGAGATCGGCCTCAGGTGCACCGGTCGGCCGTCACGCAGGAGGACGTCGGCCTCCCACTCCTGGGGGTACTCGGGCGGGCGGGGCGCACGAGCAGTGTCGGCGGGCACGTGCCCATTGTTCCCGCGCCCACCGGCTAGGGTCGAGTCGTGACGAGCCAGTGGGACGGCGACCTGATCGAGGTCGCCGATGAAGCGCGCGAAGCCCTGTCGGTCCGGCGACCGGTGGTCGCCCTGGAGTCGACGATCATCAGCCACGGGCTCCCGCGTCCGGAGAACCTCCGGGTCGCGACCGAGGTCGAGTCGATCGTCCGCACCCACGGTGCGGTTCCGGCGACGATCGCGATCCTGGATGGCCGGATCCACGTCGGCCTCGCGCCCGAGGAGCTGGAGCAGGTCGCCACCCGCGACGACATCGTCAAGGTCAGCCTGCGCGACATCGCGACGCTCGTCGCCCGCTCCGGCAGCGGCGCGACGACCGTCGCCGCCACGAGCCACATCGCCTCGCTCGTCGGCATCCGGGTGTTCGCGACCGGCGGCCTGGGCGGCGTCCACCGGCAGGCTCGCGACTCCTGGGACGAGTCGGCGGACCTGTCGACGCTCGCGGCGACGCCGATGACGGTCGTCTGCTCGGGCGTGAAGTCGATCCTCGACGTCGGGGCGACCCTCGAGCGTCTGGAGACCTACAACGTCGGTGTCCTGGGCTACGGCACCGACCGCTTCCCCGGCTTCTACCTGACCGACTCCGGCCACCCCGTGGACTGGTCGGTCACCTCGCCGGCCGAGGTCGCCGACGTCATGCGGTCGCGCTCGGCTCTGCGCGTCACGTCGGGACTGGTCGTCGCGAACCCGCTGCCGGACTCCGAGCAGCTCGACCCCGACCTGCACGACCGCGTCCTGGAGGAGGGCCTGCGGCTGGCCTCCTCCCGGAACGTGAAGGGCAAGGACGTCACCCCCTTCCTCCTGGACTACTTCCACCGGTCCACGCACGGGCGCAGCCTGGAGGTCAACGAGCGGATCATCCTGCGCAACGCCGAGCTCGCCGCGCGCATCGCGGTCGCTGACGTCGCGCGGGCCGCCGACGGCACGTGAGGTCCGAACGACCGTGAGCACGCGCTGCGTCGTCGTGGGCGACGTCATGATGGACGTCACGACGATGATCGACACCGATATCGCCTACGCCAGCGACACGCCCGCCCAGGTCACCTTGCAGCCCGGCGGCGTCGCGGCGAACACCGCCGCCTGGATGGCCTACTCCGGTCGCCCGGTCACGATCGTCGGGTGCGTGGGCGACGATCCGTTCGGCCGCGACATCGCCCGCGCCCTGTCCGGACTCGGCGTCGATGTGCAGCTCCAGACCACCACGGCGCGGGGCACCGGCACGTGCGTCGTGGTCGTGGACCGCCGACGCGAGCGGACGATGTTCCCGGACTCCGGTGCGAACACCCAGCTGCAGGTCGACGCCGCGTGCGCTGCCGTCACGGCCGACTGCCATGTCCACGTCTCCGGGTACACGCTTCTCAACCCGGCCACGCGCACCGTCGCGCTGGCGGTGCTCTCTGCCGCCCGCACCCTCGGGGCGACCCGCAGCCTCGACGCCGCCTCCGCCGCTCCGTTGCGCGCCCAGCGGGACCTGGTCCTCGACCTCCTGCCGTCTTTGGACCTCCTACTGGCCAACGCCGACGAGGCCGCCGTGCTCACCGGGATCGAGGACCCGCACGACGGTGTCGTCGCGCTCGCCGAGCTCGTCGGCACCGTGGTCGTCAAGACGGGCGCGCGCGGTGTCGTCGCGCACGACGGGTCGGG
>JAFIHP010000067.1 GCA_017849335.1 Actinomycetales bacterium
AAGGAGCTCGTGGCCCAGTCGCAGGCTGCGGTGGCCGACGGCAGCGCGGACCAGAAGCTGGTGAACAACGCCCAGCGCATGCAGAAGATCGTCAAGTCGCTCGCCAAGGCGGAGGTCCTGTCGGACCTGTCCAAGGGCCAGCAGCAGACCTTCGCGAAGTCCTCGTTGCGCGTGCAGAAGGCCTGCGAGCGCGCCGGCAGACCGCACGGCCGCCGCGGCGGGCCAGGCCGACGTCGACCGCGGCCGCCGCAACAGCAAGTACGCCGGCGGCGCGGTCAAGAACGGCCACATGACCGAGAAGCAGGCCAAGAAGCAGATGAAGGCTCAGCTCAAGGAGCTCGTGGCCCAGTCGCAGGCTGCGGTGGCCGACGGCAGCGCGGACCAGAAGCTGGTGAACAACGCCCAGCGCATGCAGAAGATCGTCAAGTCGCTCGCCAAGGCGGAGGTCCTGTCCGACCTGTCCAAGGGCCAGCAGCAGACCTTCGCGAAGTCCTCGTTGCGCGTGCAGAAGGCCTGCGAGCGCGCCGGCTACCCGTTGCCGGACGACAACGTGACCGCACGCACAGCCGCCGGGATCTCGAGCACCTGACGGCTACAGTTCGGGCGTGATCCAGGCGCCCTTCCAGCGGCACTTCGCCGACCGGGTCGAGCTGACGCGGATCGACCGCGACATCTTCACCGGCTGGTGCCACTCGGGTGCCCCCCTGCGTGCGTACGGGGGACAGATCGCGGCCCAGGCATTGAACGCCGCCTCGCAGACGGTCGATGACAACCGCCCCGTGCACAGCCTGCACGGCTACTTCCTGCGCCCGGGCGGGACGACCGACTCGATCACGTACCTGGTCGAGCGCCCACGCGACGGGCGGTCCTTCTCCACGCGCGTCGTTCGCGCGGTCCAGCAGGGCGAGACGATCTTCATGATGACCGCCTCGTTCGCGCTGCTCGACGAGGGTCCGCGGCACCAGTTCTCGATGCCGGCGGCTCCCGCGCCCGAGACCGTCGCCCCCTTCCCGGTTCCGCCGCCGGGCGTTCTCGCGGACGGCGCCGACCTGAGCGACCTCGGGTACCCCGATTCCGACATCATCGGCCTGCGCATCGTCGCGGTCGACGAACCCCTCGCGCTGGTCGAGGGCCGGTACGAGCGACTGGCGTGGGTGCGGATCGAGGAAGAGCTCAGCGACACCTGGCTGATGCAGTCCGCCGCCCTGACCTACCTGTCCGATCTCACGATGGTCAGCACCGCCATGGCTCCTCATCTGGGCTCGCTGCCCGCGAGCACCCTGCAGGTGGCGTCCGTCGACCACGCCGTCTGGTTCCACGCCCCCCTGCGTGCGGACGACTGGCTGCTGTTCGCGCAGGACACTCCCGCGGCGGGGAACGGACACGGACTGGCCCGGGGGCTCTTCTTCGACACCGACGGCGTCCTGGTGGCCTCCGTCGTCCAGGAGTCGCTGATCCGCGACCGGCACCGAGCGTGACCGCGCTCGTCGTCGCGGTGGCCGCCGCGGTCGGCCTGGCCGCCGGACTGGCCGGACGACGCTGGACCGACCGTGAGGCGGGGGCCGTGACGCCCGCCTGGGTCCATGCCGCTCTCGGCGCGGCACTGTGCGCGATCGTCGCGTGGCGGTTCGGGCTGTCGTGGAATCTGCCGCCCTACATGTACTTCGCCCTCGTCACCGGGCCGCTCACGATCGTCGACCTGCGGGCGCACCGGCTTCCCAACGTGCTCACCTTGTCGTCCTACCCGATCGTCGCGGGGCTGCTCGCGCTCACGGCGCTGGCCGACCATCGGGGATCCGACCTGGTCCGCGCCCTGCTCGGCGGCGCGGTCGTCCTCGCCTTCTACGCCGTCCTCCACCTGGTCAACCCGGCAGGCATGGGCCTGGGCGACGTGAAGCTCGCCGGACCGATGGGGGCTCTGCTCGGCTGGTTGTCCTGGTCCGTCGTCCTGGTCGGCGGCTTCCTCGGCTTCGCGCTCGGTGCCGTTGCCGGCATCGCGCTGCTCGTCGCTCGGCGGGCCGGCCGCAAGTCGGCACTCCCGTTCGGTCCGTTCATGCTCGCCGGCGCCTGGATCGCGATCTGCGCCAGTGAGGCGATCTCCGGGCTGGGCCTGCTCCCCTAGCGTTCGGGACCTTGCCCCGGCTACTGGTTCGAGAACACCTCGGCGATCGAGAAGGCAGCCGGGCCCAGGATGATGATGAACAGTGCCGGCAGGAAGCAGAGCATCAGCGGCATCAGGATCTTGACGGGGACCTTCTGCGCCTGCTCGCGGGCCCGCGAGTAGCGCTTCGCGCGCATCTCCTTGGCCTGCTCGCGGAGAACGGTCGCGACGGGGACGCCCAGCTTGTCGACCTGGAGCATCGCCGACACGAACCGCTCGACGTCCTCCTGCTTGGTCCTGCCGGCCATCGCGGTCAACGCCTCGGCGCGGGACCGGCCGTACTGCATCTCCTGGAGGGCGATCGCGAACTCCTCGGCCACCGCACCGGTCTGGTTGGCCGCGACCTGGCCGAGTGCCGCGGCGAAGCTCAGCCCGGACTCGACACAGAGGTTGAGCATGTCCAGGGCGTCTGGGAGCCGCTTGGCCATCTCCTCGTCGCGCTTGAGCACCTTGTTGTAGAGCAGCAGGTCGGTCACGTAGAACCCGCCGAGCGCGAAGGCCGGCACGGCGAGCCACGCCAGCCCGCCGCTGGCGAAGCCGAGAAGGAGGCCGAGCAGCAGGCCGACGAGGCCGAACTCGACCTTCTTGATGATCTGCTCGTCGACGACCGTCGCCCCGCGGGTGTCGCCCGACTGAACGATGCGCGCGGCGAGCTTGTCGCGAGACTTCTGGGGGACGAGTCGGTAGCCGATCGAGAGCACCGAGGTGCGGATGATGGAGTCGCGCTGCTCGACCTGGGCGATGGCCTCGCTCACGTTGGCGCTGGCATACCCGGACACCATCGCCAGCGAACGGCGCTTGCTTGCCTCCGACTTGTACTGCTGGGCGCGGACACCGATGACGATGATCGCGAAGAACACCAGCAGGGACGCGACGACCGGGAACCAGATGTTGCCCATCAGACCTCGATCCGAACGATCCTGCGCATCCACAGGAAGCCGAGAGTGAAGACCACGCCGATCGCGATCAACAGGACGACGCCGGCCGTCTTGGTCCAGAAGAAGGCGATGTAGTCGCGGTTCGCGACGAGCATGTAGAGGAACAGGCCGACGGGAAGGGCGGCGAGCACCCAGCCCGAGAGCCGTCCCTCTGCCGAGAGCGTGCGGACCTCGCGGCGCAGGGCCGCGCGACCCTGCACGGTCTCCGCCGCGGTCTCGAGGATGTTGGACAGGTTGCCGCCGACCTCGCGCTGGATGGCGAGAGCCGTCACCGTCCACCGCAGGTCGTCGGACTCCATGCGGTCGGCAACACGCGTGAGCGACGCCTCGATGGACGAGCCCATCTGCGTCTCGCTGAGCGCTCGACGGATCTGCCGCGGTACCTGTCCGCGTCCCTCCGTCGCCGACGAGTCGAGCGCCTGCGTGAACGACAGTCCGGACCGCAGGGCGCTCGCGATCAGCATGAGGAAGTCGGGCAGCTGGGCCTCGAACTCCTTGCGCCGCTTGTTCTCGCGACTGTTGATCACGACCCGGGTTCCGAGCCAGCCGATGAGGCAGCCGACGATCACGCCGACGAGGAAGTTGCCGGCCAGGATCGTCACGAGCAGGACGAGCGCGATGGCGACCCCGACGCGGATCACGAGCCACGAGGCGGGCGTCAGGTTCATCTCGGCGTTGTCGAGCTTCGCCTCGGTGGCGGAGTAGCCCTTGCGCGTCGCGAGCCAGTCGTCCAACGACTTCATCGGACCGGGCTGAGCGAAGTCCGGTCGCTGGTCCGGTCGGCCTTCGGCACCGGCGGACGACGTGTACCAGAGAACCTGCTGCGTACGAAGGTACGCCCGCTGCTGTCGCCGGTAGTAGGCGATCGTGAGTCCGAGGATGATCACCACGAGCCCGGCGAGGATCGCGTACAGCGTTGCCGAGTAGTCGTCGCTGGCGACGGGCACCTCGGGCACGACCACGGGCTCGAGCGTCTGCGTGGTGTCCGGAACGACGGCTGCGCCGGTGCCAGCGAGCGACTCGACGGCGGGGAGCTGCGTCGTGCCGCGGTAGTCGGTGCCGTCGATCCCCACCGACACCACGGCGAACTTGCCGCTGGCGTCGAGGCCGGGCGGCACCGTCGACTGGACCGAGACCTTTCCGCCGAAGGTACGGGTGGCGGCCTGGAAGGCCCGCTCCAGGCCGTTCGTGTCGGTCGCGAGGAGGTAGTCGCCGCCGCTGGCGGTCGTGATCGACTGCAAGATGTCGGCGTGCTGCACGTTGGGCAGCAGCGCCACGACGTCGACCGGCACTCCGGAGGTGGCGACCCGGTTCGTCGCGTCCTGGATGGTCGCAGCGCTGGCGCTGTCGCCTCCGTCGCTAAGGAGGAGCACGCGTGCCGACGTGCCGGTGCCCACCTGGTCGAGGCCCTTGATCAAGCCGTCGTACAGCGCGGTCTTGTCGCCTGCCTTGACGTCCTGGATCGCCGCCTCGACCGCGGCCCGGTTCGTCGTCGGCGCGATACCGACCTGCACGGCGTCGTTGAAGGTCACCAGCCCGACCTTCACGTCGGGGGGCAGGGCCTTGACGTAGTCCTGTGCCGCCTTCCGCGCGGCCTTGATGCGGTCCCCGCGCATCGACCCGCTCACGTCGAGCACCAGGATGACCTCCTGGGCCGACGGCTGGTCCAGGACGACCTTCGCCGTCGACGGGACCTCCGTGCCGCTGATGACGACCGAGGACGACACCGCGGACTGGGCGTCCGCACCGACCGACGGGTCCAGGAAGACGAGGAAGTCGACGGTGCGGCCGTCGACCCCGCTCACCTGGACGGACCGCGCGTCGGCCGCCTGCGCCGGAGCAGCGAGCAGCAGCGTCGCCATGACGATGGCGGCGCACGCCGTGAGCCCGCTGCGCAGGCGGGACATCACCTGCTCCACGGCGACCTGAAATGGTCGGTCGACAAGATGACGCCGTTGTCGGCCAGGGCGTCCAGGCAGGACGGCGTGATCCCCGTCGGGACGAGCTTCCCCATCGTCTGGCCGCGGTCCTCGGCGTTGTAGTCGAAGACGAACAGGTCCTGCATCAGGATCGTGTCGCCCTCCAGCCCGGTGATCTCCGAGATCTGGGTCACGTGGCGCGAGCCGTCGCGCATGCGCGCCTGCTGCACGACGACGTTGATGGCCGAGGCGATCTGCTCGCGGATGACGCGGACCGGGAGGTCCATGCCCGCCATCAGCACCATCGTCTCGATGCGGCTGAGCGCGTCACGCGGGGTGTTCGCGTGCACCGTCGACAGCGAGCCGTCGTGGCCGGTGTGCATGGCCTGCAGCATGTCCAGGGCAGCCGCGTCGCGGACCTCGCCGACGATGATGCGGTCAGGGCGCATACGCAGGGAGTTGCGGACCAGATCGCGGATCGTGACCTGGCCGTGGCCCTCCACGTTGGCCGGCCGGGACTCCATCCGCAGCACGTGCGGCTGGCTGAGCTGGAGCTCGGCGGCGTCCTCCACCGTGACGATGCGCTCGTCGTCGGGGATGAAGCCGGACATGACGTTCAGCGTCGTGGTCTTGCCCGAGCCGGTACCCCCGCTGATCAGGATGTTCAGGCGGCCGCGGACGAACGCGTCGATCACGTCGGTCGCGGCGCGCGACAGCGTGCCCATCGTGACGAGGTCCTTGGCCGTGAACGGATCCTTGGAGAACTTGCGGATCGTGAGCGAGCAGCCATCGAGGGCGATCGGCGGGAGCACGGCGTTGACACGGCTGCCGTCGGGCAGACGGGCATCGACCATCGTGCTCGCCTCGTCGACTCGGCGGCCCACGCGCGAGACGATTCGGTCGATCGTGCGGCGCAGGTGGTCCTCGTCGGAGAACCGCAGGTCGGTGGCGTGCAGCTTTCCGCCGCGCTCGATGAAGATCGAGTCGGCGCGGTTGACCATGATCTCGGTGATCTCCGGATCGCGCAGCAGCGGCTCGAGCGGCCCGTTGCCGAGGATGTCGTCGATGATCTCCTGCGAGATGCGCGCCCGGTCGACCGTGGACAGGGGCTTCTTGGACTTCGCGAGCACCGACTGGATCGCGTTGAACACGTTCTCCTCGAGAACGCGCTGCTCCATCTGGCCGGCGTAGGCCTGTTGCCCGAGAGCCTGCAGCAGCTGCTCGTGCACGTCGTGCTTGAGCATCGCGTACTCGTCGCGCGCGATCGACGACCGCTTGCCCGACGGCGTGGGGATGTTCCGGGCAGACGGAGGACTGACGCTGTTCAGACGCTCGGCCAGGCCCATGTCAGCTCCTCTTGAACAGAGACTTCTTCGCCGGCTTGGCCGGAGCGGACACCTTGCTGGAACCCGTGGACTTGCGCTGCTTCGCCGCGAGCTCGAAGAACGCCTTCGCGACCGCGTGCCGGGGGTTCGCCTCGACGACGGTGACGCCCTCGTTGAGCCGAGCGGGGACCTCGACGCTGGAGGGCACCTCGACGGAGATCGGCACGCCGACCGTGCGCTCGACGTCAGCGGCCGTCAGGCCCACGCGCGACCCACCGCGGTTGAGCACGACGTTCCACTTGGTGCGCGGGAAGCCCAGGTTGTCGAGGGTGTCCAGCGTGACCTTGAGGTTCTTCAGCGCCGGCATGTCGAGCGTCGTGAGCAGGATGTAGGAGTCGGCCATGTCGAACGTCTTGAGGATGACGTCGGTGAACGCCGGCGGCGCGTCGACGACGACGTAGTCGTACATGCTCGACAGGACGCGCAGGATCTCGCCGGCAAGCGCCGCGGAGACGAACTCCGCATCCGCGGGCTTGGTCGGCGCGAGCAGGCAGTCGAGGTGGGCCTTGTACGGGACCACCAGGGACGCCAGCGCCCGCTCGTCCAGGCCGCCCTGCATGCCGAGCGCATCGCTGATCGTCTTGCTCGGGTCCAGCTGGAGGGCGATCGCGATGTCGCCGGTCTCCAGGTCGAAGTCGACCAGGCAGACCGAGGCTCCGTCGCCCTCGATGCTGAGGGCCGCCGCCAGGTTGGTCGAGACCGTGGTCTTGCCGCACCCGCCCTTCGACGAGAAGACCACGATGATCTTGCCGCGCTGATCGCCGGAGTCGCCCGCCTCGACGTTCCGCAGCTGCTCGGACACGGCCATCGACCGCTTGCAGGCGCCGACGAGCGACTCGACGTCGTCGGCGAGCACGACCTCACGGATGCCGGCGCGGATCGCCTCCGACATCGTCGACACCTCCATGCGACGACGCAGGAGAACGACGCCGAGGAACGGCCGCCTCAGCCGGTAGGTCTCGGAGACCTCGGTCGCCACGGCCATCGACACGTCGGGGCCGACGACGACGAGGTCCTCGTCCGGATGCGCGTCGAGGTAGGTGTCGAGCTTCTGCGCGGTCTCGACGACGACGACGTCGTCCGCCAGCGTGAAGCGGAACCGGTCAGCGTCGCGTTCTGTGTCGCCTAGTACGACAGGCACGTCTCGTCCCCTCTAGTCGAACAGGTTGCCATCGGTGGTGCCCCCGGACTTCTGGATCTGGGCGCCCTCGCCGAGCAGGCCGAGGTACAGGGAACCAGACTGGCTGGCGTAGATGAGCTTCTCCGCATCGGCCTGGTCGACCGCCACGGTGAGCAGCGCGGACGGCGCCTGAGTCGACGCGGACCCGTCGGGGTTCGTCGCGGAACTCGTCGAGTCGCCGACGGCGATGACGCTCACCTTGGGCAGTAGGACACGGGTGACGGAGCCGCCGGCAGTGCCGCCGTTGTCTCCGGCCGCCCCGGCGTACGTGTCGAAGACGACGACCTCCGAACCGGGTCGGATGAAGTTGCCCACGCGCTGCGGGTCGCCGAAGGTCAAGGAGATCGCGATCATCCCGTCGGGCACGGGCACGGACTGGACGGTCGGCATCTCCGCGACGAAGTTGCTGGTCAGCAGGATCTGGCCCGGGTTGATCGTGTTGAGGGCGAGAAGCGCCGTGTTCTCGGGGGTGACTGCGGAGATCGCGCCGGTCGGCGCCATGGTCGACGGGACCTGGGTGGACTCGACGAGGCCGCCGGAGACGGCGTCACCCAG
>JAFIHP010000068.1 GCA_017849335.1 Actinomycetales bacterium
GACCGGCTCACCCTTCGCCAGCGGAGCCGTGGGAACGCCGCGCACGTAGGACTGGCGGTAGACGTGGCCGTCGACGCGGACCTCGACCTCGAGATTGGTGGACAACGCGTTGACGACCGAGACACCGACGCCGTGCAGGCCGCCGGAGACCGAGTAGCCCCCACCGCCGAACTTCCCGCCCGCGTGCAGGACCGTGAGGACGACCTCGACCGCGGGCTTGCCCTCGCTCTCCACGATGCCGACCGGGATGCCGCGTCCGTCGTCGACGACGCGGACCCCGCCGTCAGCCAGGAGCGTGACGGTGATCTCCGTCGCGTGGCCGGCGAGCGCCTCGTCGACGCTGTTGTCGACGACCTCGTAGACGAGGTGGTGAAGGCCGCGCTCCCCGGTCGAGCCGATGTACATGCCCGGACGCTTGCGGACGGCGTCCAGGCCTTCCAGGACGGTGATGGCGCTGGCGTCATAGGACACGGCGGCCTGCCTCCTCGGATCGGTGCGCGACCAGGGAAGCACGGCCGGCGGTGTGGGCTCATTCTATCGGTTCGCGCCGACAGCGTCGGTACCGCCACGGCCCGTGGGGGCTGACGAGGGCTCTCGGGGTCTGGCGGACGATCGGGGATACCGGCCCAGCCCCGCTCGGGCGTGAGCGTGCCCGTGGGGGCGCTCAGCCGTACGTGTCGCGGGGGCCTCGACCCTTCACCCGGCGCGGACCGAACGCCCACGTCGGCGCGTCGGGGCCGAGCACGACGATCGCCCGCACGACCCCGGTGCCCACGGCCGCGTCGACGGCCCGGTGGACGGTCGGCAGCATGAGGCGAAGCTGCGTGGCCCAGGCCGTCGAGTCGGCCCGCAGAGTGAGCCGGCCGTCGGCGAACGTCTGCGGGTTGACGTGGGCGGCGATCTCGGGACCGACCACCTGGTCCCACTGGCTCATCACCACCGCGACCGCGGACTGCTCGGTCCAGCCCTGCTCGCGCACGAGCCGCTCCAGCGCCGCCCCGAGCTCCTCCGGGTCCCTGCCGGCCGCTCGCGGGGCGGCCTGCCGTCGGCGTGTGCTGGGAGCGGCCGGCGCTGCGGACGTGGCCCGCCGCAGGGCGGCCGCCGCAGCCGCTGCCTCCGGGTCCGTCGGGTCAGGCATCGTCGACCCGTCCGCGACCCACCCGCAGGCGACGCCCGCGCAACTGGGTGGGCACGTCGTCGTCCACCGCGGCCGTGATGAGCACCTGCTCGCAGCTCGCGGCGCGAGCGGCCAACCGCGTACGACGATCGGCGTCGAGCTCGGCGAAGACGTCGTCGAGGATCAGGACGGGGTCGTCGTGGTCGGCGCGCAGGACCTCGAACGACGCCAGCCGCAGGGCGACGGCGGTGGACCACGCCTCGCCGTGCGAGGCGTATCCCTTCACCGGCAGGTCGCCCAGCGCCAGGGCCAGGTCGTCGCGGTGCGGTCCCACGAGGGTGACGCCGCGATCGAGCTCCTCGCGGCGCCGCGCGGCGACCGCGTCGATGAGCGCCTCCCGCCAGGTCGCTCGATCGGTCTGCTCGCCGAGCTGGCGACCGACGGACGGGACGTAGTCGATGCTCACGTCCGCGGAACTCACCGCGTCCGGTCCGCCGGCGAGCATGGCGTAGGCCTGTGTCACGTGCGGACGTAGCGATGCGACGAGGGCCACGCGAGCCGCCGAGAGCTCGGCTCCGACCGTCGCCAGCTGGTCGTCCCACACGGAGAGCGTGCGTTCGACCTCCGCACTGTCCGCACGCCGCGCAGCGCCGGCTGACTTCAGCAATGCGTTGCGCTGCTTGATGATCCGGTCGTAGTCGGCACGCGTCCCGGCGAGCCGGGGCCACAGCTGCACCAGCAGGTCGTCGAGGAAGCGCCGCCGTTCCGAGGGGTCCCCCTTGACCAGCGCCAGGTCCTCGGGGGCGAAGACCACCGTCCGCAGCTGGCCGAGGAGGTCACGCGCTCGCGGGAGCGGAGACCGGTTCAGTCGCGCCCGGTTCGCCTTCCCCGGATTGATCTCGACCTCGAGCTGGACCTCCCGGTCGTCCCGCACCACACGGGCGCCGATCGTCGCGCGGTCAGCTCCCGTGCGCACGAGCGGACCGTCCGCCGCGACCCGGTGGCTACCCAGGGTCGAGAGGTAACCGACGGCTTCCACGACGTTCGTCTTGCCCTGGCCGTTCGGACCGACGAGGGTCGTGACGCCCGGCTCGAGTCCGATCTCGACCTGCTCGTAGGTCCGGAAGTCGACCAGGCGAAGCGCCCGTACGTACACGTCAGCCGGTCAACCGCACGGGCATCAGCAGGTAGCGGTAGTCCGGAGTCGTGCCGTCCTCGCCCACGCCCGTCAGCACCGCCGGCCGCGTCGCCTGGGTGAACGAGAACCGGGTGGAGGCGGCCGCCGCGGCGGTGAGCCCGTCGAGCAGGTACGACGGGTTGAACGCGATGTCGATGGGGTCGCCGTCGAGCGTGCACTCGACGGCCTCGTCGGCCTGCGCGTCGTCGCCCGCTCCGGCGCGGACGGTAACCTCCGACCCTTCGAACGCGAGTCGGATCGGGGTGTTTCGCTCGGCGACGAGCGCGACGCGCTTGACGGTCTCCACCAGTGCGGCGGTCTCGACCGTGGCCACGGCCGAGGACTCGCTCGGCAGCAGTGACCGGTACTTCGGGAACTCGCCGTCCAGCAGGCGGGTCGTCGTGCGACGACCGGCGCCCTCGAACCCGATGAGGCCTTCGCCTGCTCCGCCCGACGCGAGCGCGATCACCACCTCGTCGACCGTCGCCAGCGACTTCGCCGTGTCGGCGAGGGTCCGGGCCGGCACCAGGACCTGCGTCGACAGGCTCGCGGACGAGGACTGCCAGGTGAACTCGCGGACCGCGAGCCGGTACCGGTCCGTGGCGGCAAGCGTGACGGTCGACCCCTCGAGCTCCATCCGGATGCCGGTCAGGGTGGGCAGCGTGTCGTCGCGGCCGGCGGCGATCGCCACCTGGGCGACGGCGGTCGCGAAGGCAGCGCCCTCGACGGTGCCCGACGAGGTCGGCATTGCCGGGAGGGTCGGGTAGTCCTCGACCGGGAGCGTCGGCAGACGGAACGACGCCCGGCCGCACGTGATCAGCAGACGGGTCCCGTCGGTCTGGAGGGTGACCGGCGCGCCCGGGAGGGCGCGGGCGATGTCGGCGAGCAGCCGACCAGGAACCAGCGCGACGCCGGCCTCGTCCAGGTCCGCCCCGATCTCGACGCGGCTGGACACCTCGTAGTCGAAGCTGCTCAGCGTCAGACCGGACTCGCTGGCCGTGAGCACCAGGCACGCCAGCACCGGAAGGGGTGGCCTGGTCGGCAACGTCCGGGCAGCCCAGGCGACGGCGTCGGCCAAGGTGTCGCGCTCGACCCTGATCTTCACAAGTCCTCCCACGCTGACGGCGCGCCGGTCGTCGACTCGGTTCGCGAAGGCGACAGTCTGGCACTAGGCCGGCGCGAGCGCCTCGTCAGGCTGATTCTGCCCCGGATCGACTTTCCACAGGGCGCGGGCCGAAAGCGCTGTGCTGATCCCGGAAGAGAAAGAGGTAGTCATCGTCTTAGGTGCTGTGGATCCTGTGGACGACAGACATCAGTGCTGGTCGGAACGCGTGTCGTTCTGTCGGCGGGGTGTGGACGACGGAGGGGACAACGACGCCACGTCGTGGACCGGCACCGTGGATGGTCGTGGGTGCGCCGCTCGTCGACATCCCGTCCCCAGGTCGATGGTCCCTGAGCGGCCGCGGGGGGACAGTTGTCCACAGGAGGTCCACATATGGGGAAGGACATCGTCGTGGCCCCACGCACGGCACGTTGTCCACAGGTGGGGAAACTTCTGGGGACGAACGTCACGGTTGAGATGCGTGACGTTCGTGGTGCTCGTGTGACGCGACGGATCAGACGGTGCGTGGCTGCGACTTGATCCGGCTGGTCAGGTCGGTCACCTGGTTGTAGAGGTTGCGACGCTCACCCATGAGCTGGCGGATCTTGCGGTCGGCGTGCATGACGGTGGTGTGGTCGCGGCCGCCGAAGGCCTGTCCGATCTTGGGCAGCGACAGGTCGGTCAGCTCGCGGCACAGGTACATGGCGATCTGCCGCGCCGTGACCAGGACTCGCGAGCGGCTGGCGCCGCACAGGTCCTCGACCGTGACGCCGAAGTACTGCGCGGTCGCGGTCATGATCTGCCCCGCCGTGATCTCCGGACCGGTGTCCGACGGCAGCAGGCCCTTCAGGACGATCTCGGTGATCGCCAGGTCGACCGGCTGGCGGTTCAGCGAGGCGAACGCCGTGACCCGGATGAGTGCGCCTTCGAGCTCGCGGATGTTGGAGGAGATCTTGGACGCGATGTACTCCAGGACCTCCGGCGGAGCGCTCAGCCGCTCCTGCTGGGACTTGCGCCGCAGGATCGCGATCCGTGTCTCGAGGTCCGGCGGCTGGATGTCGACGAGAAGTCCCCACTCGAAGCGTGACCGCATCCGCTCCTCGAAGTGCGGGAGCTGGCGCGGGGGCTGGTCGGAGGTGACGACGATCTGCTTGTTCGCGTTGTGGAGCGTGTTGAACGTATGGAAGAACTCTTCCTGGGTGCGCTCTTTCTCGCTCAGGAACTGGATGTCGTCGACGAGGAGCACGTCGACCTCGCGGTAGCGACGCTGGAAGCTGGCGGCCTTGTCGTCGCGGATCGAGTTGATGAACTCGTTGGTGAACTCCTCCGAGCTGACGTACCGGAC
>JAFIHP010000009.1 GCA_017849335.1 Actinomycetales bacterium
GCACTTGCTGCAGGTACGTGACGGCCTCGTCCGCCGTGAGCGCGGCCAGCTCGATCCGGTCCAGGTCGCACAGCAGCCCACTGTCGACTGTCCGCGCACACGCCATCCCCAACCGCACCGCGTCGTCGACCACGACTTCATCCACGGCGGCACCCTCATCGGGGTCGCCGGGAAGCTCGGGATCAGGTTCGAACATACGTCCAGACTATCGGGCACCACTGACACTCGCACCTGCAACTAGGCCACGATTGGGTTGCAGCACAACGACTCCCTGGCCGGCCAGGTCTAGAGGCGGACCTAGCGATGCACCCAGCCGACGATCTTCGCCGTGACCTTGGACGGGACCGACGGCGCGAAGACCACCTTGCCGTCGGTGCCGATCTCGGTGACCAGCAGAGTCGTGTACTTCTTGCCGGGGGTGATCGGCGCGGACGATGTCCCCGGAGCGGACCCGTCCAGTCCGTACGCCTTGAGCGAGCCGGCGTCCGCCCCGAGGCCCTTGGTCGTGACCTGGAGGATCACGCCGGTGATCTTCTTGCCCTTCTTGGGCAGGCCGGCGACTCCCGCGACCGGGCCGACGACCAACGGCGTCGCGCCGTCGAGCTTCGACTTGACGATCCGGGTCACGGGGGCGCTTCGGACCTTGACCGCCTTGCCGTTGACCGCGTAGCCCAGTACCTGCACGCGGACCTGGACGGAGGCGCGCTTGGGCGCGAGGACCTTGACCTGCCCGCCGGACACGGGCAGCACCATGACCGCCGATCGCGCCGCACGCTTGGGGAACGAGAACAGGGCCGTGGGGTCCTTGTCCGCGGCGCCCAGGCGGAGCTTGCCCTTCTTGCTGCCCTCACGCGTCGTCACCAGCACGAGCGCGGACGTGGCGTCGCCCGGGAGGCCGGCGAGCCCGACGACCCGCTGCTCACCGGGTTGCAGGGCGCCCGAGCCCGCCGAGTCGTAGCCGACCTCGGAGCCGATCGAGATGAACTCGTCGACCGGCGGCGGGCTGAAGGTCGCCGACGGCTGCGGGGACGGCGCCGGACCGGGCGCCGGAGCAGCCGGTGCCGGCTCGTCGGCCATCGGTGACGATCCGCCCGGCGTCGCCGACGTCGTGTTCGGCGTGTCCCCCGCGCCGTAGTAGCCCGTGACGTCCACGGTCACGTCGGTCGCGCCGTAGGAGTTGGCGAGCGCGATCGTGCCGTCGGAGGCGACCGGGACGACGGCGGTCCCCGTCGCGTCCATGTTCATCGGCTCCTTGACCACGACCTGGCTCTTGGACTGGCCCGGCGACCAGATCCGCAGGGACGTGTTCGCGTTGGAGCCCAGTCCGGCGACCTGGACCTGGACGGCCGCGACACCGCTGGCCGGGATCCCTCCCTGGCCCGTGACCTTCACGTAGAGGCGGTGACTGTCGCCGTTCCATCGGTCCTGCTCGAGCCGGCAGGGCGAGCCGATCCCGATCGCCTTGCGCGTGCTCAGGACCCGGACCGGCCCGACCGGCGTGGGATCAGCGGCTCGCCCGGAGGCAACCTGCGTCGCGCTGGACTTCTGCCGGTCGCAGAACGGCGACGACATCGGCGAGCCGTCCCAGAACGAGGTGCGACCGCTCGCACCGTCCCAGGTGAAGGAGATGTGGATGTGGTTGCGGTGACAGGTCGTGTCCGACCCTGTTCCGGGCGTCGCGAAGCAGCCCTTGAGCTCGGTCCAGCCGCGCTTGATGTCGTAGCCGCGCCAGATGCGGTCGTTCCAGCCGATGTACATCACGCCCAGGCGCGTCGCGTTCCCGTAGGGCACGCCGAACTGGTCCGGTCCGAGCAGCCAGCTCAAGAACGCCTCGGCGTTCGCCCGCCCCTGCGCGTCGCGCACGTCGGTCATCCAGTCGAGCGCGCGGCCTTCCTTGTGCTCGCTCTGCCCGCCGACGTCGCACGCCCGCGGGATCCACACGGTCTGGTTCTGCCCGTACGTCGCCTTGATGAGGTCCGCCATCTTCTGGACGCCCGGCTTGGCCACCGGGTCGCACTGCGCCTGGCCCTCGTAGACCGGGGCGACGTCGTACTGCCCCTGCGGCATCCCCGCGGGCTGCCCGGGCTGCGCGGCGGACGGCAGGCCGGTGCCGGGGACGGGCGGGCCGGCCGCCTCGCCGGTCCAGGTGCTCGGCGCCCAGCCGCTGTCGCCGCTGTTCTTCGCCGTGACGTTGGCCGCTCCCGCCGAGGAGGGGACGGCCAGCCCGACCGCGACCACGAGCACGGCGACGACGGCCGTCGTGACGGCGCGGCGCGGCAAGCGTCCCGGGCGGCGCGAGGCGCGCCACCCGTCGCGGCGGGGAAGCACGGGCTCACTCTGTCACGAAAGTGACGCGTGTTACCAGTGTGACTACCGGTCGAAAAGCGGCAAATCGGGCGGGGTAGCCGTCTGGTATCCCTGCGCGAGCACGTCCGCCGGTGGTTCGGCCCACACTACGCTGCGGCCATGACGACCGCCGGCGACCTGCTCCACAACCGCGATGGACGCCCGGTCGAGCGCGTGCTCGCCGTGCTCGCGCACCCCGACGACGTCGATTTCGGCTCCGGGGGCACCGTCGCGATGTGGACGGCGGCCGGCGTCGACGTCAGCTACTGCCTGGTGACCGACGGCGACGCCGGCGGGTTCGACCCGGCCGTACCGCGCAGCGAGATCCCCGTCATCCGCCGCGCCGAGCAGCGGGCCGCGGGCGCCATCCTGGGAGTCGAGGACATCCGCTTCCTCGGCTACCGCGACGGCGAGCTGCACGTCACGCACGAGCTGCGCCGTGACATCAGTCGCGCCATCCGCGAGGTCCGGCCGGACCGGATGCTCATCCAGCCCCCGGAGCGCAACTGGGCGCGCATCCCGGGATCGCACCCGGACCATCTGGCGGCGGGCGAGGCCGCCATCTGCGCGGTCTACCCGGACGCGCGGAACCCGTTCGCCCACCCCAGCCTGCTCCTGGACGAGGGCCTGGAGGCGTGGACGGTGCCGGAGGTCTGGGTCATGGCGAGCCCGAACCCCGACACGTACGTCGACGCCACCGAGCAGTTCGACCGCAAGGTCGCGGCCCTGCGCGCCCACGAGAGCCAGACCGCGCACATGGACGACCTCGCCGAGCGGATCGCCGGCTGGATGGGGATGGCCGCCTCGGCCGCCGGCCTCCCCGAGGGCCGGCTGGCCGAGGCGTTCCAGGTCGTCTCGATCCCCTAGCTCCGCCGAGCGGCGCCGCGTCGCGGTGGGCCGCTCAGACGACCGCGAGCGTGACCTCGACGTTGCCCCGCGTCGCGTTCGAGTACGGGCACACCTGGTGCGCGGCCTCCACGAGCGCCTGCGCAGTCTCGCGGTCGACGTTCGGGACGTGCAGGTCCAGCTCGACGGCCAAGCCGTACCCGCCGGACGCCAGGGCACCGATCGAGACCCGCGCGGTGATCGTGGAGTCGCTGACGTCGGCCTTCCGCTGCTTGGCGACGAGCTTCATGGCGGAGTGGAAGCACGCGGCGTAGCCGGCGGCGAAGAGCTGCTCGGGGTTCGTGGCGCCGCCCGGACCGCCCATGGCGACGGGGATCCGCACGTCGACGTCGAGCAGGCCGTCGTCAGTGGCCGTGTGGCCGTTGCGTCCGTCACCGGTCGCGGTGGCGACGGCGGTGTAGATCGGCGTGATGGTCTCCATGGTGTCTCCTTGGTCGGGCAGTCCCTGGACGGTGAGTGCAGGTGGTTGAGCAATTAAATTGTGCACAATTGATTTGCACGCGTCAAGTCGGGTAGCCTGACGACATGCGCTCCGACGGCTCGCAGCTGGCACTCGACAACCAGTTGTGCTTCGCCCTGTACTCGGCCAGCCGTGCCGTGACCCGCGCCTACGGTCCGCTCCTCGCCGAGATCGGCCTGACCTACCCGCAGTAC
>JAFIHP010000069.1 GCA_017849335.1 Actinomycetales bacterium
CCGGCCTCATGGTGTCGGGGAGTTCGTACCCCGCGTACCGCGGACCGAATCGACTCGCAGCCTTCGTCAGGCCGAGCGCCGACTCGTCTTCTTCGCGGGCGCCTTCTTCGCCACGGACTTCTTCGCGGGCGCCTTTTTCGCCGCAGTTGCCCTCTTCTTCGCCGGCGCTCCGTTCGACGAGGCTGACCGACGAGCGCCCGTCGAGGAGCCCGCGGCCCCGCCGCCATCGCGGCATCGCGCGACCGACTCGCGCAGGGCCTCCATCAGGTCGAGGACGACACCGCCACCGTCGGTCGAGGCGGGATCGGGAGCGGGCACCGTCGTCGCGCCACCCGCCGCCTTGGCGTCGATCACCGCGACGAGGGCCTCTCGGTACTCGTCGCGATACGCACGGGGGTCGAAGTCGCCCGAGAGGCTCTCGACCAGCGACTCGGCCATGGCGATCTCCTGCGTACGCACGTCGGTCGCCCCCGCGAGCACCGGGAAGTCGGCCGCGCGGACCTCGTCGGGCCACAGCAGCGTCTGCAGCACCAGCACGTCGTCCCGGACCCGCAGCGCTGCCAGCTGACTCTTGGTCCGCAGGACCACGCGGACCAGTGCCGTGCGATCCGTCCGCTGCAGGGCCTCGCGCAGCAAGACGTACGGCTTGAGCCCCCGGGGTTCCGGCTCCAGGTAGTAGCTGCGATCGAAGAGCACGGGGTCGACCTGATCGGCGGGGACGAACTCCACGACCTCGATCTCGTCCTTCCCCGCGACCGGAAGGCCTTCGAAGTCCGCCTGGCTCATGACGACCATCTCGCCGCCGCCCACGTCGAACGCCGACGAGATCTCGGAGAGCTCCAGCTTCTCGCCGTCGATCGAGCACGTGCGAACCATCTTCACGCGCCCGCCGTCGGCGGTGTGCACCTGATGGAAGTGGACGTCGTGGTCCTCGGTCGCCGCGTAGAGCTTGACCGGGACACTGACCAGCCCGAAGGCCACCACGCCGGACCACATGGCACGCATCGCTCATCCCTTCAGTACGCGACTCGACTGTCCGTGTTCCCGTTTCGGCGCGGCTGACACGGGGAACACAGACCCTATGGACACCAGTGCGTTTCGACTTCCGTGGGCGCCGATCGCGGATGACGAGGACGACCCGCTGGCCGGCGTGTGGCTGAACGAGTTCTGCGCCCATCGGCGATCCCTGGACGCGATGCGTCCCCGCCGGACCGACTGCTCATGCCAGTCGATCCGAGCTTCGTCCGTAACGTCGCTTCAGACGTTCGATCGGGTCGGTCGCACGGGTCTGTGACGCCGATCCCCACACGAACAGCATGGCGTACTGGACGTAGTAGGCGATCGCGTTCCACACGCCGATGAGTCCGGTGCGCGGGGTCGGACCCTGGCTGTCGTCGGGCCCGTAGACGGGAACCAGTTCCGGATGCTGGCGCGCGGTCTCGTCGAGCGCGGCGTGCTCGGAGTACAGGGCCGGACGCGCCTCGCGTTCCTCCGTCGGCGTCCCGAACTCCTCGAGTTCGTCCGGTCGGCCTTGGTCGTCCGTGGGCATCTCGCGCACCCTCCGTCAGTAGCAGGGGGCTTGCGTCAGTAGCAGGGGACTTGCCGTCCTGGTACCCACGCTCAGCCCGCCGAATCCTCGGTCGCGGTCAGCCGGCGCGGCGCTCCACGATGGGATGCAGGGCATACCGATGGCCGTAGGCCTCGATGACGGCGATAACGATGGCCACGATCGGGATCCCGATGACCGCCCCGATGGGACCGAACAGGGCGGCACCGACGAAGACGGCCGCCAGGGCGATCCCGGAGTTGATGTCCATCGTCTTGGTGGAGATGCGGGGCGTGAGGATGTAGTTCTCCACCTGCTGATACGCCGTCGCGAACACGGCGATCCACAGGATGTCCCAGGGATCGGTGAACGCCGCGAACAACGCGGGAAGAGCGACGCCGATGTAGGTGCCGACGGTCGGGATGAACTGGCTGACCAGGCCCGCGAACAGACCCATCGGCAGCCAGAACGGCACGTCGATCAGGTAGAAGAGGCCGATGTGGAACAGCGCGGAGATGGCCGCGAGGGCGAGTTTCGACAGCAGGAATCCGCCGGCCTTGGACACGGAGATGTCCCACACGCGGATGAACGTCACCTGTCGGGCGGGAGGAAGCCATGACGCCACGAAGCGCATGATCTGGGGTGCGGAGGCTGAGAGGTAGATCGCGAAGACCACCACGGTCACCAGGTCGAACACGATGCCCGCGACGGATACGGCCAATCCCAGCAGGCCTCCGAGAAGCCCGCCCGCGAGCCCACCGGCGACGCCCGTGACCTGGTCCGGCGTGATGTTCAACGTGGCCGTCAGGGCGGTCGGATCGATGGCGGTTCCGAACGTCTCGTTGACCCAGCCGACAGCCTCGTCGACCAGGTTCGGGAGAGCCGTCACGAGCTCGGCCACCTGGGAGGCCAGAACGCCGCCGAACAGGGCGGATGCACCCCAGTACCGCCAACGCGCCCGAGACGGCGACGACGGCAGTCGCCGCTCCCCTTCTGAATCCGTGATCACACAGCCACCGGACGACCGGCTCGAACGAGACGGCGATCAGCCAGGCGAGCAGGATGTTGAACGCGAAATGCGCGACAGCACCCCAGGCCCATACGATCGCCAGCAGAGCCAGCACGGCCGCGACCCCCATGACGAGGGCCCAACGGAGGCTTCGTCGGTCCAGGGCCACCGTGACCACGGCCCGCTCGCTCGACTCGGGATCCGCGCCCTCTACCGGGTCGATGTCGGTCCCGTCTGCCTCGCGCGATGCAGACGGGACCGGACGCTCGCGCCGTCGCAAGGGGTTCATCCAGCTCACGCGGCGGGCCTCGACCACGGGCTTGTATGTCATGGCGATCCTGACGAGAGGTCCGGCGGTCGCCGGCGTGCATCGGCCCCTCGGAAGCGCCAGGAAGCCCTGTACCCCCTCGTGCCGTGCCTAGCCCTGGACCGTCCCGTCCGCCCCGCGCGATGCATCGGTTCAGCTCGGCAGCCTCCGGGTACCCGGGAGCCATGACGCCGCCTTCGCACGACGCCCCGACCGCCGATCCCGTCGCAGGTGCCACTACCGACCCGGCCACCGGCGCCGAGGTCCTGACGACGTCACAGGGCACGCCGCTCGCCGACACCGAGCACTCCGTGAAAGCCGGTCGCCGGGGACCGACCGTTCTCGCGGACCACCACCTCCGCGAGAAGATCATGCACTTCGACCACGAGCGCATTCCCGAGCGTGCCGTGCACGCGCGTGGAGCCGCAGCGCACGGCACGTTCGTGGCGAACGGCGCGGCGTCGGCGTTCTGCCGTGCGGCATTCCTGGAGGACGGGGCGACGACGCCGGTGTTCGTCCGGTTCTCCACGGTCGTCGGCTCCCGCGGGTCGGCCGACACGGCCCGCGACACCCGCGGATTCGCCGTGAAGTTCTACACGACGGAGGGCACGTTCGACCTCGTCGGAAACAACATCCCCGTGTTCTTCATCCAGGACGGCATCAAGTTCCCCGACCTCATCCACGCGGCCAAGCCTCAGCCCGATGTCGAGATCCCGCAGGCCCAGTCGGCCCATGACACCTTCTGGGACTTCGTGTCCCTGCACACGCAAGCCACCCATCACGTCCTGTGGGTCATGAGCGACCGGGGGATCCCTCGCTCCTACCGCATGATGGAAGGGTTCGGCGTCCACACGTTCCGGCTGAGCGACTCGGCGGGACACACCGTTCTCGTGAAGTTCCACTGGAAGCCCGCGGCCGGCGTCCACTCACAGGTATGGGAGGAGGCTCAGCTCACCGCGGGCTTCGACCCCGACTACCACCGTCGAGACCTGGCGGACGCCATTCGATCGGGCGCGTTCCCGTCCTGGGATCTGGGGGTCCAGGTGCTGCCTGACGAAGGGGACGAGACCTACCAGGGCATCGACCTCCTCGACCCGACGAAGTTGGTCCCCGAGGAACTCGCCCCGGTCACCGTCATCGGCACCCTGACTCTCGACCGCAACCCGGCGAACTACTTCGCGGAGACCGAGCAGGTCGCCTTCCATCCGGGCCACCTCGTGCCTGGCATCGAGCCCACGAACGACCCGCTGCTCGCTGCCCGCCTGTTCTCGTACCTGGACACGCAGATCTCCCGTCTGGGCGGGCCGAACTTCGGCCAGCTGCCCATCAACCAGCCGCACGCACCGGTCGATGACAACCTTCGCGACGGCATGCACCAGACGGTCGTCCACGAGGGCATCGGACCGTACTTCCCCAACTCGACCCAGGGCGGGTGTCCCTTCCTCGCCGACCCGAGCGTCGCGTTCGTCGAGTCCCCCGTCCCGGTGTCGGGCGTGACCGAGCGCGCGCTCCCGGTCTCGTTCGACGACCACTTCACGCAGGCGGCGTTGTTCTACCGGAGCCTCTCGCCGCTGGAGCAGCAGCACCTGATCGACGCGATCTCGTTCGAACTCGGCAAGTGCGAGATCCTCGCCGTCCGCGAACGCGAGGTCGCGGTCCTCGCCCAGGTCGACACCGACCTGGCCGAGGCGGTCGCACTGGCACTCGGCCTGGATGCGCCTGACGCGGACCCGGTCCCCGAGGTCGCCGTGTCCCCCGCACTCAGCCAGATCCGGCACGAGCAGTACCCCGTGGACGGCCGGGTGCTCGGCATCGTGCTCGCCGAGACCGTCGCCGTCTCGGACATCGGCACGTCGATGGAGCGTGCGCTCGCCGCCGGGCTGGCGGTCCGGGTCGTGGCGCCGACGGGTGCGGCGGTCGAGATCGCCGGAGTGCCAACGGCTCCCGACCGCACCTACGCCACCGCGCGGTCGATCGAGTTCGATGCGATCGTGCTCGTCGCCGGGCCCGAGCCGGACCTGGATCCGCGCGTGGTCACGATGATCGATGAGGCCTACCGCCACGGGAAGGCGCTCGCGTTCGTCGGCGGGGTCGCCGCCGCCGATGCCGGCGTGGTCGAGGACGCGGGCGCGGTCACGGCGGATTCGTCGTCCGAGGCCCTCCACGTCGTCATTGCAGCGCTGGGCGAGCACCGCGTGTGGGCACGCCTGGAGGCCCTGTCGCAGCCGGCGGCCTGACGCTCGAGGCTCAGGGGACCTGGAGCTCGAGGAACAGGAAGCAGAGGAAGGACCGTCCGTCCTCGGTCGGCAGGAGGTCGGCGGGGGTGTCCCCGGCCGGCGGCGGCTCGGTGACCTGCGCGATCCGGAACCCGGCCTCGATGAACGCGTTGAGGACGTCCTGCAGGGGTCGGTGCCAGTAGGTCATCCGCGCTGGCCGACCGCCGAAGACGTAGTCCTCCGTGTACTGCGTGAGGGCGAAGTAGTCGGCATCGGGGTAGACGACCGCGTACACCACGGGGTGGATGACCGACACGAGCAGCCGCCCATCCGGGGCGAGGACCCGGCGGACCTCGGCCAGAGCGGCGGACCAGTCCTCGACGTAGTGCAACGACAACGACGCCACGACGAGGTCGAAGGCAGCGTCGGGGTAGGGCAGCGGGGCCGCGAGGTCGGCAACGCGCAGGTCGATGTCGTCGCCGAGTCGTTCGGCGGCAAGGGCGAGCATGGCCGCGCTCTGGTCGAACCCCGACACCACCGCCCCGCGCGTCCGCAATGCCTCGGCCACCTTGCCGGCACCGCAACCGGCATCGAGGACCCGGAGGCCGTCGACGTCACCCGCTAGGCGGAGGATCTCAGGCTGGTTGTAGTAGGCGTTGAACGGGCTCTGGTCGTTATGCGCGGAGTAGGCCTCGGCGAAGTCGTCGTACTCAGCCATCGGCGTCCTTTCGTTCTGGCGAGCCATGGCGGTCCCGCCGATCCTCACTCGGTTTCCGTACCTGCATCGCCGAGTCGCTGCAGGAACCCGCGCAGCGTCGTGAGCTCCCGCGCGGTGAGCGGCCGCAACAGCTCGTCGGCGGCCCGCTCGTACGCGGCCGTCCACTGGTGGGCGAGGGCGGCCCCGTCCTCGGTCACCCGGAGGAGGACGGCCCGCCGGTCGTCGGCGCTGGCGTGGCGTTCAACCAGCCCGTCGCGGACGAGCGCGTCGACCAACGTCGACGCCGTTCCCTGTGCGATGCCGACGGTCGACGCGAGTTCCGTGAGCCGTATGGGCTGCGATCGGGCGATCTCCGCCACCAGCCGCGATCTCGGCGTCGAGACGCCGTACTCACCCAGTCGCTCGTCGAACCGACGCACGAGGACCTTGGCGGTCCGGCTGAACTCATCGGCGACCTCGGCCGCAATGGGCCTCGTCGACTGTGGCACCGCTCGACCTCCTTCTTGACCGTCGGACATGGATCAGGTTACATAGACGTCAATACATTGATATCGAACTATTAGGGGTAGATGAAAATGAGGGTCTTCGTCACCGGTGGCAGCGGGTTCGTCGGGGGCGCGCTCGTGCGCCGCCTCGTGACCGACGGGCACGAGGTCGTGGGCCTGGCCAGGTCCGACGTGAGCACTCAGAGGCTCCGAGCAGCCGGCGCAGTCCCCGTCGCCGGCGACCTCACGGAGCCCGAGCGAAGTGGACCCGACGCGACCGCACCGACCTGGCTGTCCGCACTGCAGCATGTCGACGCCGTCGTGCACGTCGCCGCCCACATGGAGTTCTGGGGACCGGACTCCCTGTTCGAGCGAGCGAACCTCGTGCCGACCGTCGCCCTGCACGCCGCGAGTGTCGACGCCGGAGTGCGCCGCTTCGTGCTCGTCAGCGCCGCGTCGGTGTCCACCGGATCGCAGCGCCGTCCGGTGGTCGACGAGTCGATGCCGGACGGCCGGCCCAACACCGCCTACAGCCGGGTCAAGCTCGCCACCGAGCACACGGTGCTCGCGGCAGAGAGCGGGAACACCGAGCTGGTGGTGCTCCGGCCGCCGTTCATCTGGGGTCGTGGCATGACGACGATCGACGCGATCGCCGCCGCCGCCGAGTCCGGACGGTTCGCCTGGATCGACGACGGCAGGCACATCGTCGACGTGACTGGCCGGCCAGTTCCTGGTCACCGCAGGCGACAACCCCGAACGCATCACCTCCGAAGCCGCGTTCGCCAAGCTCTGCGGCGCCGCACCGCAACCCGCCAGCAGCGGCCGAACCAGCGGGCGGCATCGCTTGAGCAGAGGCGGCGACCGGGCCGCGAATAGTGCGCTCTATATCGCCGTCATCGTCCGCATGCGTCACCACGAACCAACCAGGGCCTACGTCGAACGGCGCACCGCCGAGGGACTCAGCAAGCGGGAGATCATTCGCTGCCTCAAGCGCTACCTCGTCCGAGAGGTATACGCGAACCTGCCGCGGCAAGAACAACCGCTGCCAGCACAGGCCGCTTGACGAACATAGGAGCATCGAGCGCTACCAGCGCACCCTGCGAGACGAATGGGGATACGGCAAGGCCTACTCCTCCGAGTCAGTGCGCCGCAACGCCCTCCGGCGATGGCTGCACACCTACAATCACCATCGTCCGCACACCGCACTCGGCGGCAAGCCGCCCATCACACGCGTGACCAACGTGCCTGGACAGAACACCTAGCCGAGGCTGCGACGCCCCGATCGGGCCACTCCAGCGGCGTTAGCATTGCGGAGTCTCACGGGTCCGGCGCGCGCCGACCCACGCCGACCCGCGACCCAGGTGGAGCAATGGCCACGGACCTGCCTGATCAGCGCCGACTCCGGGCGCTGTCCCACCCGGTCCGCCTTCGCCTGCTCTCCCTGCTGGTCGACTCTCCCAAGTCCGGCACGACGCTGGCCAAGGAGACCGACATGAGCCAGGCGGCGATCAGCTACCACCTCCGGTCGCTCGAGGCCGCCGGCCTCGTCGAGCTGGACAGCACGCGCAGCGTGCGCGGAGGGATCGAGAAGCTCTACCGACTCCCGGCGGGAGGGGGCGCCGCTGGCGCCCCGGAGACGATGGCGACCAGCGCGACGGCCGTGACCGCGGAGGTTGTTCGCCGACTGCAGGACTCCGCCGCCGGGGGGTGGGATGTCTTCGGCGACGCGGAGGTCTGGGTCGACCCGGATACGTGGCGACGCATCTCCCACGCCATCGCTGACCTCATGGAAGAGCTTCACGCCGAGGCAACCGCACCGCGGGCGCGCGGGTCCGTCCACGTCAGTGCCACGACGTTGCTGTTCCAGCTGCCCGCCCGGAAGCCACGCGCAGCAGCCTCGAAGCGAGAGCGGCGACAGTAGACATTGCGTCCCTCGCGCCGAACGTCTCCACCCCAGGGTTGAGATCGCGGACTCCACCCTGAGGCCGACGCGTCGAGGTCCCGTCCGTCCATAGGTTCCTTGAGAGCGTCCGCCAGGTCGGCGACGCGGAGAGGGAACCATGTCGTTCGCCCAGTACGCCCTCAACGCGGGGCTTCTGGTGTTCATCCTCGCCAGTAACCTCGGCACCAGGTCGGTGACGCGATGGCGGCTGACGATCCCGGTCGTCCTCGTCGTCGTCGCGGGCGCCGTGCTCCTTCAGGACGCGCCGACGGGCGGGGGCGACGTCCGGCTCGAGGCGGTCGGCGTGACGGCCGGACTGCTGCTCGGCGTGCTCGCCGGACTACTCGTGCGGGTGCGGCAGGCGGCCGGCGGACTGGTGATGGTCGCCGGCGCCGGGTACGCAGCGCTCTGGACGATGGTCATCGCCGGCCGGATGCTCTTCGCCTTCGGCGCGGACCACTGGTTCGCCGCCGGGATCGGCCGGTTCTCTTACGTCAACGGCATCAGCGGCGCCGACGCGTGGACCACCGCGTTCGTCCTGATGGCGCTCACCATGGTCCTGACCCGCATCGCCGTGACGGCGCTGGCCATCCTCGCGGCGCGGCGCGGCGCGGCCGCGCTGCCGGCGTGAGCCCGATGCGCCGGGCGGCGCTCATCTGGGCCGCAGCACTCGCTCTGACGGTCGGCGGCGGAGTCATCGCGAAGTTGCTGCTCCCCGATGCGAGCGGCACGATCCGGGCGCTGCTGGTGACCCAGCTCCTGTTCGTCGCCATCCTCATCGCCCGTGCCCGCTGGTGGACCTGGGCCGAGGTCGGGGTCAACCGCCCTCGGACGTGGCGGCGCCTGCACCTGCTGGTGCTTCCCGCCATCCTGGCCGTCAGCCCACTGGCGCTGGGCGTCGAGCCGACGCCGGCAGGAACCGTCGCACTCCTCGCCACCGGCTACGCCCTGACCGGGTTCAACGAGGAGGTGCTGTGGCGCGGCATGGTCCAGGGAGTCCTCGCGCCCACCGGGGTCGTTCGCAGCGTCGTCGTCGCCGCGGCGCTGTTCGGATCGGCGCACCTGGCCAACGTGCTGTTCCGCGACAGCGTCGGCCTGGTGCTTGCACAGGCCTGGGGCGCCTTCTGCTTCGGTCTCGCCTACGGCGCCCTGAGGAACCGCATCAACACCGTCGTCCCTCTCATGGTCCTGCACGCCGTGACGGACATGGCCGCGGCGGTCGGCGCCCTGCCGAAGATCCCCACTCTCGTCGTCGAGGACGTCGTGCTGCTGGCGCTGGGCATCGTCCTGCTCGTCCAGGACCACCGAGCAGCCCGGCCCGGCCCCGACCCGCAGGCGACGACGTCGCTCGACGACGGACAGACCTACAACAACGGAGCATCCGGATGACCTTCGACGAGACCCTCGACCAGCTCGACCGCGCCCTGGCCACGACCGGCCGCATCGTCGCCGGCGTCGCCGGCGACCAGTGGGGCGATCCGACGCCCTGCGCGGGGTGGGACGTCCGCCAGGTGGCCAACCACCTCGTCGGCGGCCTGTCCATCTTCGCCCTCCAGCTGGACGGCCAGGACAGCGCGGTCGATCACGACGGGCACGACTGGCTCGGCGCGGATCCCGCCGCCGCGTACGCCGCCGCGGCCGGCGCGGATCGGGCTGCCTGGCGGCGTCCCAGGGCCGAGGCCAGGGTCTTCGACCTCGCGTTCGGCCGCGTGCCGGCGCCGACCGCCGTGGTCGTCCATCTGACGGAGGTCGTGGTTCACGGGCTCGACATCGCCGTGGCGACCGGACAGGAGGAACTGGCCGACGAGTCGACCGCGGCCGGACTGCTGGCGACGATGCAGGCGATGGGCGCCGAGGCGTTCCGCGTCCCCGGCATCTTCGGACCCGAACTGGCTGCGGCGGAGGGTGATCCCGCGCACCGCCGGCTTCTCGCCTACCTGGGACGGCGCGTGACCGTAGGGTGACGCGCAGAATGAACGTCTCCTCCACGCCGTGGCCTGACTCCTCGGCGGCGCTGCCCGCCGAGGACCGGCAATGGCGGCGTGGCGTCCGCGCGACCGGCCTGGTCGTCGCGGCCGCGACGGTCGTGGCGAGCGTCGGCGACATCGGATCGTCCGCCGGCGTGGCCCTGCTGATGGTCGTCACGGCGCTGTGGCTGGTCGAGCTGTTCGCGACGCCCGCCGACGTCCGCGCTGAGGCCGCGCTCCTGCTGGTGATCGGCTTCGCAGGCGCGGCGCTGGAGGCCGCCGCCCCCGAGTCCGCCGGCTTCCTGTTCGCCTACTTCGCCGCTGCCGCGATGGGCCTGCGCCTGCCGCCCCGCGTCGCGGCCGTCGCCGTCGGCCTCGTGGCGGTAGCAATGGCCGTCGCTGTCGTGGCGCGGCACGGCGACCACACGGCCACGTCGGTCACCATCGACGTCCTCGGCGTCGCGTTCGCCGGCTCCGTCGCGGCGGCCACCCGAAGCGCCCGCGCCGCAAGCCTTCGCTCGGCCGAGCTGGTCGTCGAGCTCGAGAACTCCCGTGCCGCCCAGGCCGAGGCCGCCGCCCTCGCCGAGCGGGCGCGCCTGGCACGCGAGATCCACGACGTCCTCGCGCACTCGCTGTCCGGCCAGATCATGTCACTCGAGGCCGCTTCGGTGCTCGCCGAGCGCACCGGCGCCGACGCGCGGGTCCGAGACCAGATCGACCGCTCCCGCCAGCTCGCCAAGAACGGGCTCAGCGAGACCCGCCAAGCGATCAGCGCGCTGCGCGGCGAGAGCCTCCCCGGCCCGGCCCTGCTGCCTGACCTCGTACGCGACGCCTCCCGTGCCCACGGGATCAGCGCCCAGCTGGCCGCGCACGGCGAGCAGCGCCCGCTGACGCCCGAGGCCGGGCTGACCCTCTACCGGACCGCTCAGGAGGCGCTCACGAACACCGCCAAGCACGCGGGTGCCGGCGCGACCGCGTGGATCACGCTGACCTGGTACGAGGACCGCGTCGAGCTCGAGGCCGTCGACGCGAGGAGCGAGGCGGAGCCCGTCCCGATGCACGTCAGCGGCTACGGCCTCACCGGCCTGCGCGAACGGGCCGAGCTCGCCGGCGGCAGCCTCACCACGGGGCCGGAGGGCAGTGGGTTCGCCGTCCGGCTCACCCTTCCCTACGCCGGGGAGGGTCCACAATGACCTCCGGCGCGCACCCACGGGTACTCATCGTCGACGACCAGCGCGTCGTCCGCGAAGGCCTGGCCACCCTCCTCGGGCTCCTCGACAGTGTCCACGTCGCCGGCGCCGCGAACGACGGGAACGACGCGCTGGCGCAGGTGGACGCCCTGGCGCCCGACGTCGTGCTGAT
The DNA here is from genome assembly GCA_017849335.1 of Actinomycetales bacterium. Lineage (GTDB taxonomy): Bacteria > Actinomycetota > Actinomycetes > S36-B12 > S36-B12 > UBA10649. The sequence goes on from JAFIHP010000069.1 coordinate 11,553, forward strand.
GGACCTCAACATGCCGCACCTCGACGGCGTCGAGGCGACCCGAGCACTCGCCACCAGCCACCCGCACGTGCCGGTCGTCGTCCTTACTACGTACGCCGACGACGAACGACTTCTGGCCGCGCTCCGAGCCGGCGCTCGCGGGTTCCTCACCAAGGACGCCGGCGTGGACGAGATCGAGTCCGCCGTCCTCGCCGCGGCGCGGGGCCACGCCGCACTCGCCCCCGACGTGCAGCTCCAGCTCCTGGACGCGCTCCGCGACGGAGACCATCTCGGCGTGCCGGACGCCGACCCTCCTGCCGGCCACGGACTCGATGGACTCACGGTACGGGAGAGCGAGATCGCCGGCCTCATCGCCGCGGGCCTGTCGAACACGGACATCGCCGACCGCCTGTTCGTATCGACGGCTACCGTGAAGACCCACATCAACCACATCTTCGCCAAGACCGGCGTCCGCGACCGGGCGCAGCTCGTCGCCCGAATCCTGAGCGAGGACCGATAGGAGCCGGGACGTCACGTCTCGCCCGCGCCCCGCGCGGCCGGCCTAGACGTGACCCAGGGCCAGCATCGCGTCAGCGACCCGGATGAAGCCGGCGACGTTCGCACCGACGACATAGTCCCCAGGCGAGCCGTACGCGTCGGCCGTCGTCAGGCAACGTTCATGGATCGAGCGCATGATGTCGGCCAGCCGCGCCTCGGTGTGCTCGAAGGTCCACGAGTCGCGCGACGCGTTCTGCTGCATCTCCAGGGCGCTCGTCGCGACGCCCCCGGCGTTCGCCGCCTTGCCCGGCGCGAAACTCACCTCGGCGTCCCGGAGGACCCGTATCGCCTCGGGCGTGGTCGGCATGTTCGCTCCCTCCGCCACGATGCGACACCCCGACCGGACGAGCGAACGGGCGTCTGCCCCGTTGAGCTCGTTCTGCGTCGCGCACGGGAGCGCGATGTCGCACGGGACCTCCCAGATCGAGCCGTCGGCTACGTATCGGGACCCGGGCCGCTGCGCGACGTAGTCGCTCATCCGGCCGCGCCGGCCGTTCTTGATCTCCTTGAGGAGGTCGAGGTCGATGCCCTCCGGATCGACCGCGTAGCCGTCGGAGTCCGAGCACGCGACGACCCGACCGCCGCGCTGATGCACCTTCTCGATGGCGTAGATGGCAACGTTGCCTGAGCCAGAGACCACGACCCGCTTGCCGTCGAACGACTCCGCGGTGGCCCGGAGCATCTCGTCCACGAAGAAGACCGTGCCGTACCCGGTGGCCTCGGTCCGGACCTGGGACCCGCCCCAACTCAGCCCTTTGCCGGTGAGCACACCGGACTCGTAGCGGTTCGTGATCCGCTTGTACTGCCCAAACAGGTAGCCGATCTCGCGGCCGCCCACGCCGATGTCGCCCGCCGGCACGTCGGTGTACTCCCCAAGGTGCCGGTACAGCTCGGTCATGAATGACTGGCAGAAGCGCATGACCTCGCCATTGGAGCGGCCCTTCGGGTCGAAGTCACTGCCCCCCTTGGCGCCGCCGATCGGCATGCCGGTGAGCGCGTTCTTGAAGATCTGCTCGAAGCCGAGGAACTTCACGATGCCGAGGTAGACCGACGGGTGGAATCGCAGGCCGCCCTTGTACGGACCGAGAGCGGAGTTGAACTCGACCCGGAAGCCGCGGTTCAGCTGCACCTGGCCGGCATCGTCCGTCCACGGCACCCGGAAGATGATCTGCCGCTCCGGCTCGCAGAGCCGCCGGATGATCGCCTCGTCCGCATACTCCGGGTGCTTCGCCACCACCGGTCCCAGGCTCTCCAGCACCTCCCGGACCGCCTGATGGAACTCGGCCTCTCCCGGGTTTCGACGGACGACCTCCTCGAACACCGATATCAACGTCTCGTCGAGGACAGGCATGCGCGCCTCCATTCACGTGGAGCAAGGGGTGCCGTGGTCGGCCAGGACGTGCGGGGCCAGCGGACAGCGGGATGAAGTCCAGCCAGGCTACGAGCACGCGCCGTCGACAGCACGCCCGCCTCGCTCTTCTATGGCGTTGCTCACACTGCACAGCGCTGCACCGTGGCGATGAATGGCGCGTACGCCGTTGGGCACGGCGAACCGGACCTCC
>JAFIHP010000070.1 GCA_017849335.1 Actinomycetales bacterium
AGCCGCCGCGCGCGGTGCCGGACCTCGTCGCCCCCGGGCTCGGTCCGGCCCGGCCGGCGCACATGGAGTACTCGGCGCCCAGCGACTCCGGTGGCGTGGTGCACGGCGCGATGGAGTCCGAGGACGGCGGGATCGTCGAGGTCGACCCCAACGCGTCCCGGGCCGAGCGGCGTCGGGCCGAGCGCGCCAACCGCAAGCGCAGCTGACCGTCAGGCCGGTGGGAGGACGCGGGACCAGCCCCCGGGATCGCGCACGACCTGCAGCTGGGCGCCGATCGACTCCTTCATCGCGTCGACGTGGCTGATCACGCCGACCGTCCGGCCGCCGGCCTTGCGGGAGTCCAGCGTCGCCATCGCGACCTCCAAGAACTCCGGGGACAGGCTGCCGAAGCCCTCGTCGACGAACAGCGTGTCGAGCTCGACGCCGCCGGCGCGCGCCGTGACCACCTCGGCCAGGCCGAGCGCGAGCGCGAGCGAGGCGAGGAACTGCTCGCCCCCCGACAGCGTGTGCGGGTCGCGGGCGCGCCCGGTCTGCTCGTCCATGACCTCCAGCTCCAGGCCGGGGCGCGCGTTGGCGTGGAGGATGCCGCGCTCGGTGTGCAGCAGCTGGTACCGACCGCCGGTCATCGTGCGCAGCCGGCCGTTCGCCGCCGCCAGGACGGTCTCCAGCTCCGCCGCGACGTAGTAGCTCTCCAGCGACATCCCGGTGCTGTTCGGTGCCTTGCCGATGACGGTGCTCGCCAGCCGGTCGAGGACGTCGAACTCGGCGGCCAGACCGGCGGACCGATCGATTAGCAGGCGCAGCCGCCGACGCTGCTCGGCGAGCTGCGCGGCGGCGTTCTCGGCGGTCGTGTGCGCCCGCGCCGCGGCGTCCTTGCCCGCTTCGGCAGCCGCGACCGCGGCGCGCGCCTCGTCGAGGTCGACGACCTCGGCCGGCAGGTCCTGCAGGTCGGCCGAGGCGAGCTGGCCGCGCGCACGAAGCGCGGCCTCGTCGTGCGCCGCCACGGCTTGCCGGTGGGCAGCCAGCGTGCCCGCGTCGAGAAGTGCGCGCTCGGCCGCGTCCGCGGAGGCGAAGCCCTCCTGGGTGGCCTTCGCATCGAGCTGCGCCTGCGTGGTCGCGAGCTGCCCGACCGCGGTGCGCTCGGAGTCGAGCGCGTCGGCGAGCGACGCGGCGGCCGTGAGCTCCCGGCCGATCCTCTCGTGGCGGAGCGCGACCGTCGGTTCGTCGCCACGCAGGAGATCCGTTCGGGTGCGCAGCTCGGCGAGCGTGGCCGCCAGGGTCGTGACCTGCGTGGTCGCCGCCGACAGCAGCCTCTCGGCGGCCGCCGTGCGCGCGCGTAGACCCGTGTCGCCGGTCAGCTCGCGGTCGATCGCGTCGACCCGGGCCCGCGCGGAGAGCGCAGCCGCCAGGCCGGCCTGAGCCTCGTCGAACGCGGCCTGCAGCGCGTCGGGCTCGTGCTCGCCGACGAGCCCGCGCAGCCGGGCCTCCGTGCGGGCGAGCTCGTCCACCCGTGCACGCGCAGCCCGGGCGAGTGCGTCGTGGCGGTCCGCCTCGGCGCGTGCCGCGTCGACCTCCGCCCGGCTCACGACGTCGGCCTCGGCCGTGGCGGGAGCCGGATGCTCGCGCGACCCGCAGACCGCGCACGGCTCGCCGTCGGCGAGCGTCGCCGCGAGGACAGCGGCCTGACCGTGCAGGTGCTGGTCCAGCAGCGTCGTCGCGTGTGCCTGCGCCCGGGTCAACGCCGTCTCCGCATCGAGCTGGGCCTCGTGGGCGGCGTGGAGCTCCCCGGCGATCGCGGCAGCCTGGGCGGCCGCATCGACGCGTGCGGCGAGGTCGTCCCGCTGTCGTTCGAGGGCATCGACCCCGGCGGCGACGGCAGCGACGGCCGTGCGCTCGTCCGTCAGCACCTGGATCCGTTCGCCGTCCTCGTGCAGGGCCGTCGTGAGCCGGTCGACGGTGGCCTGCTCGGCGGCGAGATCGCGCTCGAGCTGCTCGGCGCGCTGCTCGTCGGCGAGGGCCTCGGCGAGCGCTCCGATCGCCCGGTCGAGGCGCGTGACCTCCTCGCGCAGCGCGTCGTCGGGGGCGGAACCGCCGTAGTCGACGCGCGCGAGGGCGATCGCCTCGCGTGCCGCCTCCATGGTGCCGGCCGCGCTCCGGACCGCGTCGGCGAGCGCGCGGACCCGTTCGGCGCGCTCCGCGGTCTCGACGCGTGCCCGCAGCTCCTCGACCTCCGCACGATGCGCGCCGAGGTCGGCGAGCACCTGCTCGGCAACACGTCGACGGTGCTGGCGCTCGGCGACGTCGCGCCGCTGGCGGGCCTCCTCGAGGGCGGCCGCCGCCCGGGCGAGAACGTCCGCGGCCCGCTGGACGTCCTGCAGGGCGTCATCGACGATCGCGTCGATCCACGCGAGCTCGTCGCCGGGCGGGGCATCGCCGTGGCGGTCGTCAGCGGCGACGGAGCCGAGGAGCACCCGCAGCTCGGTCCGCGCGGCCTCGGTCTGGTCCTTCAGGGCGCGACGGCGCTCCGCGATCCGGTCCTGGTAGTCCTTGAAGCGCTGGGCACCGAACAGCTTGCTGAGCAACCCGAGCCGTTCGTCGCTCGGTGCGAGCAGGAACCGCTGGAACCGACCCTGGGCCAGGAGGATCACCTGGAGGAACTCGTCCTGGGTCAGCCGAACCAGGTCGGTGACGCGACTGGCGACGTCGCGCGGCTTGTCGGCGAGACCGGCCCAGCCGCTCGCCTCGCGTCGCTCCAGCAGAGCGGTGGCCTTCTGCGTGGTGGTGCCGGCTCCGCGGGTCTTGGGCCGCTCGTACTCCGGTGTCCGCGTGATCCGGTACTCGGTGCCGTTGGTCTCGAACTCCAGCACGACGCGCGAGGGGTCGTCGAGCCCGCAGTAGTCGCTGCGGAACCGCGGGGTCGCGTTGACGTCGTCCCACCGCGGGGTGTCGCCGTACAGGGCGTACGTGATGGCGTCGAGGATCGTCGACTTGCCGGCGCCGGTCTCGCCGGCAATCAGGAACAGGCCGTCCTCGGCGAACGCCGTGAGGTCGACGTCCTGGGCGTCCTTGAACGGGCCGAAACCCTCGATCGTGACCCGGCGGATCCGCATCAGCGTGCGTCCCGCGCCGCGTGCTCGTCGATCACCGCGTCGATGATGGCGTCCTCCGCCGCGGACGGACCCTCACCCGCGCGGACGTCGGCCAGGAACGACGCCACGACCTGCGGATCGGTCTTGCCCGTGACGCGCTCGGTGTACGAGGCGCTCGTGCCGGTGACGCGCTCGGCCGGCTCCCACACGACCTCGGCGCACCACGGGAACCGCTCCCGCAGCTTGCGCATCGGCTCGATCTGACGGGTCCGGTCGGTGTAGACGGCGCGCACGAAGTGGTCGGCGTAGGCATCCAGGGACGGGTCGACCAGCAGGTCGGCGAAGGGGCCGGTGACCTGCTGCAACGGCCGGGGGACCGGGAGGTCGACCCACCCGACGTCGGTGAGCCCGTCGGCTCCGAGCGTCACCAGCCAGCCGCCGCGGGGCTTGCCGGCCTCGCCGAAGGAGTAGTGCACCGGCGCCCCGGAGTACCGGACGTGGTCGGCGAGCGCCATGCGCCCGTGGATGTGGCCGAGGGCCGCGTAGTCGACCCCGGCGAACGCCTCGAGGGGCACAGCGTCGACGCCGCCGGCGACCAGCGGCTCGCGCGTGATCGCCCGCTCGGAGTCCGACGACTCCGCGTGCCCTCCGGCGACGAACGTATGGGCGAGCACGACCGATCGTCGGCCCGCCGTGCGTCGGCGCACGATCTCGGCGCGAACGTGGTCCATCGCCGCCGTCACGACCTCGTTTTGCGTGCGGATCCCGGTCGGCGCCCACGCGTGTCCGCGGACGAGCTCGGGCTGCAGGTACGGCAGGGCGTAGACGTCGACCGGGCCGTGCGCGTCCGCGAGCTCGACCGGTTCGTGGATGCGCGCCGGATCTGTGAGCAGGTGGAGTCCCGCGCCCGTGCTGAACGCGCCGGCGAACCCGAGCCGGACGGCGGAGTCGTGGTTGCCGCTCGTCATCACGACCGTCGCCCCGGTGTCGAGGATCGCCCGGACGGCGTCGCGCAGGACGGCCACGGCGTCGGCGGAGGGGTTCGCGAGGTCGTAGATGTCGCCGGAGACCAGGACGACGTCCACGTCGTGGTCGTGCACCACGGCAGGGATCGTGCCCAGGACCTCCCGCGTCGCGTCCAGGGTCGAGTAGCCGTGGAAGGTCCGCCCGACGTGCCAGTCCGAGGTGTGGAAGATGCGCATCGAGCCTGATGCTAGGGGGATCAGGGATAGGCCGCCGCGCGTGCCGGTCAGCGAAGGTCGACGACGGTGGCCAGCCAGCGACCCGCCTTGGCCTCCAGCCGGATGGCGACGGCGATGGCCCGGTCCCCGCCGATCACGACGGCGGACGCCTCGACGATGCCGGGCGCCACCGGGCAGACGCGGACTCCGCGGACGGTCCGCAGCCGTCGCAGCCCACGCTTCGCGCGTGCCGACGGATGCCGTTGGACGTACGTGCCGCGGCGAGCCAGGCGGGCGAGCTCGTCCCGCGCGACGTGCTTGACGAGCTGGGACGGCGGCCGCTCGCCCACGGCGACCTCGGCCGCCGCGCGGGCGAGCCGGGCGACCCACGCCCCGGGCTCCATCAGGCCGGGCGGGATCGCGTCGTCGATCCATGTCGGTGTCGTGACCACGCGGAGGTCCGTCGGGACCTCCGGGACCGCGGCGACGCCCGGAGCGACCTCGTACTCCAGCTCGAGCATCAGCTGCTGGCCGCCCTCGACGAGGCGGAGGGCCGGACGTGATGCGGCCGGTCCGGAGGGGAGGTCGTGGGTAGGCAGGCTCATTGGCGCTCCGTTCGACGACCGCGCCGGGGGATTCGCGGTGAAACCTTCGTTTGCTTGTGTTTACCTATGGTTAGCGTTGGATGCCGAGCTCGTCAAGGTGGTCGCTCGTCGTCCACAGGCGACGACGACAACGTCCTTCCCGGCGTGGCCGATCGTCAAACATGTTTCGGCTCAGACGAACCGAGGAAGGCTCGGGCGTGAGCGACGAGGAGGCCTGGCTGGATCTCAGCTCGGCGCTGGCCGCGGCCAGCGCCAGCGACGTCCGGTCCGACGCAGCAGAGCTCAGGACCGTGGAAGCGGCCCGATCGCGGCTCGCGGACCGCCGGGGTCCGGCGGTGCTGCGGTTGATCGGCGGTGCGACGCTGGCGGGCTCGCTGGTCGCGTCCGACGTCGACGGCTGGCTGGCGCTGGTCGTCGACGAGCGGGACGTGCGGCTCGTCCGGGCCTCGGCCGTCGTGCTGATCGGCGCGTCGACGGCCGGCCTGCGCGCCGAGGGGGCCGGGCTCGGCCGGTCCGTGGGGTCGTGGCTGCGTGATCGCTTCGAGGAGAACGACGACGTGCGCGCCACGCTCGTCGACGGTGACGTGGTCGCCGGCCGCGTCGTCCGGGTGGGAGCCGACCACGCCGAACTGCGCGCCGACGACCGCACGTGGGCCGTGCCCTGGTCGGCCGTCGTGATGTGGGCCGTGCGTCCCTGAGCAGGTCAGCCGGCGGAGTCGTCCCCGTCGGAGCCGAAGGGATGCTGACGGACGAACTCCCGGGTCTGCTCGTACTTGCGCCCGATGAACTCCTCGAGGGCGGTCGACTCGACGCGCCACTGCCCGCGGCCGCCGATCTTGATCGCCGGGAGGTCTCCGCTGCGGACGAGCGCGTACGTCTGCGCTGCCGAGATGTTGAGCGTCTCGGCGACGTCAGCGAGCGTGAGGAAGCGCGGCGGCACGGGCCGATCGTGCCAAACCGGGGCGACATCCGGCGAACGACGCCCTGTGGACAGCGGACAGGTTCTGGTCGCGGTGTGGGTGATCCTGGGCCCCGACGGAAGGAGACCGCGGTGATGACCTCCACCAGCGCCACGCGAGACACGGCCCGACGGTTCGCGCCCCCGGGGTGGCGCGACGCCCGGCTGTGGCTCGGCGTCGCGCTGCTCGTCGGCTCCATGGCGATCGGCGCCGTCGTCCTCGGCGACCGGTCCGACACCGTCCTCGTCCTCCGGGCGGCCCGCGACCTGTCGGTCGGTGCCCCGGTCCTCGACGTGGCCCCCGTCGCCGTTCCCGCCGAGGTCGCCGCCGGATACCTGCGCGCGGACGAGGTCACGGACGGATCGCTGCGCCTGCCGGTCGCCGCCGGCGACCTGGTGCCGCGCAGCGCTCTCTCCGGGCCGTCGACCGCACCCGTGCGGGCGGTCACCGTCGCCGTCGAGCCGCTGCACGCGCCGGCCGGACTGGCCGCGGGCGACCGGGTGGACCTGTGGTCGACGGCGACCGCGTCCACCACCGACCCGGCAAGCGCAGCGCGGCTGGTGCTCGCGGACGTCCTGGTGACGGGTGTCGCCGCGGACGACGCCGGTCTGAGCGGCGCCAGCGGCGTGACGCTGGAGGTTCCGCAGGCACGCGTCGGCGACGTGGTCCGGGCCGGCCGCGGCGCGGTCATCGACCTCGTCGCGGTCCCGATCGGCGCCCAGGCGGGCGTGTCGTGACCGAGGTGATCCTGGCCGCGCCGTCCGTCGCGTCCGAACCCGACCTCGTCCGTGCGGCACCTGCCGCGGGTGTCGCGGTGCTGCGGCGATGCGTCGACGCCGTGGACCTGCTGGCTGCCGCCGCGAGCGCCTCGGGTGTCGCGGTCGTCGTCTCCGCCGGTGTGGGGCGGCTGACCGCGGACGTCGTGGCGGACCTGGGCCGGCGCGACCGCGCCCTGATCGGGCTGGTCGCCGGGCCGGGCGACGTCGAGCTGCTGCGGTCCGTGGGCGTCGACCGGCTGGTCGCCGTCGAACCCGAGGCGGCGGCGACCTGGCGCGCCGTCGTCGACGAGCTGGCCGGCGTGGCCACGGCACCGGACGCGCCGACGGGCGTCTGGTCGACGGGGTGCTGGGTGGGCCCGGAGGCGCCGCCCCCGGAGGTCTCCGATCCGGTCGGCCACCGGCCGGGACCTCGCCGCCGGACGGGGGTCGTCGTCGCCGTGTGGGGTCCGCAGGGTGCCCCCGGCCGCACGACGGTGGCGCTCGGGCTCGCCGATGCCCTGGCGGATGACGGCCGTCGGGTCTGCGTCGTGGACGCCGACACCTATGCCCCCTCGATCGCGCTGGCCCTCGGGCTGGACGACACCGTGAGCGACCTGGTGGTGGCCTGTCGGTGCGCGGGCAGCCCGTCCGTCGGCCCCGCCGCGCTGGCGAACGTCGCCCGCCCCGTGCACGGCACGCTCTCGGCGATCGGGGGCATCACCGGGCCGAGCCGGTGGGAGGAGCTGCGTCCAGGCGCACTCGACCGGCTGTGGGCGGCCTGCCGTGAGGCCTTCGACGTCACCGTCGTCGATGTGGGCTTCTGCCTGGAGCAGGACGACGAACCTGATCTGCTGCGACGCTCGCGCAACGCCGCCGCCGTGACGGCCGTCGACGCGAGCGACCTGGTCGTCGGTGTCGCCGCCGCGTCCCACCTGGGTGCTGCTCGCCTGGGAAGTGCGTGGCCGGGTGCGGCGGCGGTCGTCGCCGGCCGGCCGACGGTCGTCGTGCGCAACCGGTCCGGCTCGCGCGATCGTGACTGGATCAGGGCCGTCGCGGCGTGCGGCGTCGATGCGCCCGTCGTCGACGTGCCGGACGACCCGGCGGCGGCACGGCAGGCGTGGGCCTTCGGCTCGACGGTCGCGCGGGCCGGCCGTCGGTCCCGCCTGCGCCGAGGGGTCGCGGAGCTCGCCGTCACGTGCCGGGAGCTGTGGAGCCGGACCGGCACCTGACCGGACTCCGATCGCCCCGGTTGCCCGGTTTGGGGGGATACTCTCCGGTAGGAACCCAGTGCGCCGGAGGTGTCGATGACCAGTCGTCTGTCGGCGCTCGACGCCTCGTTCTTGTTCCTGGAGGACGCCAGCACGCCGATGCACGCCGGCGGGGTCGCCGTGTTCGCCCCACCGGCCGAGGGCTTCGACCACGAGCGACTCGTCCGCCTCATCCGGCAGCGGCTGCCCTACGTGCCGCGGTACCGCCAGCGCGTGCGCGACGTCCCGTTCGGCGTGGCGCGGCCGGTGTGGGTCGACGACGAGCGGTTCGACGTCACGTACCACGTGCGGCGGTCGGCGCTGCCGAAGCCGGGGACCCGGCAGCAGCTCGAGGAGCTCGTGGCGCGCCTGATGAGCCGGCCGCTCGATCGTCGGCGACCGCTGTGGGAGATGTACCTCATCGAGGGCCTCGACGACGGCAGCTTCGCGATCGTCAGCAAGAGCCATCAGGCACTCGTGGACGGGCTGTCGGCCGTCGACATCGCCCAGGTCATGCTCGATCCGACGCCGGATGTGGCGCTGGACGCCCCGGACATCTGGGTGCCCCGCCCGGAGCCGACCGACGTCGAGCTGCTCTCGCAGGCGTTGACCGAGATGTCGACGCGCCCGGCTGCCGCGATCGACGCCGTGCGCGGCACGGTCAACGACGTCTCCCGGACGGCCGGACGGATCGGCGCACGCGTGGCGGGGCTCGCCTCGGCGGTGCTGGCGATGGCGCGCCCGCCGGCGCCCACCCCGTTGAACGTGCCGATCGGCGACCAGCGCCGGTTCGTCATGGTCGACCTCTCGCTGCGCGAGCTGAAGACCGTCCGGTACGCCCTCGGCGGCACCGTCAACGACACGATCGTCGCGGTCATCGCCGGCGCGCTTCGCTCGTGGCTGCAGGCCCGCGGGGTGCCGGTGAGCCAGGGGGACTCCCTGCGGGTGATGCTGCCCGTGAGCATCGCGGTGCCGCCGGCGGCATCCGGGCAGGCGGGCGGCAGTCGCGTGTCCGCCTCGCTCGTCGACCTCCCGATCGGCGAGCCGGACCCGGCGGTCCGGCTCCAGCAGATCAGCTACCAGCTGACCGCGCTCCAGGAGTCGTCTCAGTTCGTCGGGGCCGAGGCGATCATCAACATCGCCGGCTTCAGCCCGCCGACGCTGCACGCGCTCGGCGCCCGCGCGGGCGCCACGATGTCGCACCGCCTCTACAACCTGGTGATCACGAACGTGCCGGGACCGCAGCGCCCGCTCTACGCCGCCGGCTCCCGGATGCGGGCGATCTACCCGGTCGTCCCGCTCACCCACAACCAGGCCCTGAGCATCGGGCTGACCTCCTACGACGGTGGCGTCCACCTGGGGCTGTACGGCGACCGTGACGCGATGGCGGACATCGACGTGCTGGCCACGTGCCTGCACGAGTCGGTCGCCGAGCTGCTCGACCGCGCCGAGCAGTCGGTCCGCACGCTCCGGGTCGTCGGCGGAACGGCACGCCAGCCGTCCTCGGGTGCCGAGGGCCCCGCGCCGACGACGGCAGCCAAGCGCAGCCCCGCTCGCCGGCGCCGGGAGGCGACATGAGCACCGTCCGCCGCGGCCTCGTGCTCGGCGGCGGTGGCGTGCTGGGAGGCGCCTGGGCGGTCGGGGCGCTCGCGGCGATGGAGAAGCGGTACGGGTTCGCGGCGGCGGACGCCGAGGTCGTGGTCGGGACGTCGGCGGGCTCGCTGCTCGCGGCCCTGATCGGCGCCGGCGTCACCGTCGACCAGCTCGCGGCGCACTACGACGGCCGGCCGGTCACGGAGGGGCCGCTCGCGGGCTACGAGTTCGACTCCGCACGGGCCACCGGCGGGAGCCGGCCCGGTCTGCCCCGGCTGGCGGGTCCGGGGTCCCCGCGGCTGATCGGGTCGAGCCTGCGTCGTCTCGGCCACGTGCCGACCACCACGGTGCTGTCGGCGTTCATGCCGACCGGGACGCGCACGCTGGAGCGGGTCGGGCACCTCGTCGACGCCGTCACGCCGATGGGGGAGTGGTCGCCGCACCGGGGCGTCTGGGTCGTCGCGATGGACTACGAGGACGGAAAGCGCGTCGTGTTCGGGCGGCCGGGAGCGCCGGTGGCGGGACTGGCGAGTGCGGTGATGGCCTCGTGCTCGATCCCGGGCTGGTTCGCCCCGGTCACGATCAACGGGCGGACCTACGTCGACGGCGGAGCGGTGTCGGCGACCTCGATCGACGTGGTGGCCCACGCCGGGCTCGACGAGGTGTTCGTCGTCGCCCCGATGGTCTCGTTCGCGACCGACCGCCCGACGGCGATCTCCGCGCGGCTGGAACGACGCTGGCGCGCCGAGGTGACGAAGGCCGCCCGCCGTGAGGCAGCGATCGTGCGGTCTGCGGGGGCCACGGTCCGGATGGTCGGTCCCGGTCCGGAGGACCTGGCGGCGATCGGGGCCAACCTCATGGACGACACCCGGCAGCGCCATGTGCTGCAGACGTCCCTGCGGACGAGCGCCGACGCGTGGGGTGCCTCCGAGGACTTCCCCGCCACCGGGTAGCCGGCTACGGATCCGCTCAGAAGGGTGGCGGGTCGTGGGGTGGTCGGGGCGGGATCAGGTCGGGTGGTTCGTGTTGGTAAATCCGGCCGAGGGGTGATCGCCAGGTGCAGGATCCGTTCCTCGCGC
>JAFIHP010000071.1 GCA_017849335.1 Actinomycetales bacterium
GCGCGCACGCCAGCGGCCGCCTTGCACGCAGCGGCTTCCGAGCCGAGCTTCTTGCCGGAGAGCGCGGACGCGAGGTTGATGAACGCCTGATCGTTCGGGATGAACGCGGTGAGCGCGGTGTTCCCGTCGGCCAGGACCTTGACCGGCGAGTCGGGCTTGGCCGCGAGCACCGTCTCCACGGCCTTGGTCAGGATGTCGTAGTCCTTGTAGTCCTTGTCGAACTTCGCCTGGCCGGCCTTGAGGACGCTGGCGAGGGAGGTCGTGCCGTCCGCGGCAGAGGAGGAGGGAGCGGCGGCGAGGGCCGCGGCGCCGAGGAGGCCGGCGGCGGCGAGGGCGGTCACGGTACGACGGGCGATCGGAGCCTTCATGGCGGACCCTTCGGGTTCGATGCCGCCCCGGGTGGGCGGTCATGACAGTGATTCGCCCGGGGACCGGCGTTCGGATGCACGAATCCGGATTGATCTGCACGAGATCGATGAGACGCACGTCATAGGGGCTGCGGAATCCGGGTGCATCCGAACGCGCCCCGCGCACCGAAGTAGGGGGCAAGAGACCTGAGCGACGAGCGGGAGGGCGCGTGCATACTGACGTGCCGACCGCTATCGCGGCGAGCAGGCCGAGGGGAGATCGACGCGTGGGGGACGAGGACGACGTCGCCGTGCGGTTCGCCGCCGGTGACGAGCACGCCCTCGCGCAGGCCTACGAGCGGACGTCCCGACTGGTGCACGGAGCGGCACTCCGGGCCACGGGCAACGCTGCGGATGCCGCCGACATCACCCAGTCGGTCTACGTCAGCGCGTGGCGTGGCCGGGCGGGCTTCGACCCTCAACGGGGGTCGCTGACCGCGTGGCTGATGTCCATCACGCGCCGGCGGATCGCGGACCACTGGGAGGAACGCAGCCGGGAGGTACGCCGGACCGTCGCCGTCGCTCAGACCACACCGGCCTCGCCCGTCGAGGAGTCGACGGCGGAGTCGACGGTCGACCGGGTCCTCCTGGCGGACGAGCTCGCCCGCCTGGGAGACCCGCAGAAGCGGATCCTGGAGCTCGCGTTCTTCCAGGACCTGACCCACACGCAGATCGCCAGTGTGCTCGACCTCCCGCTGGGGACGGTCAAGAGCCACATCCGGCGGTCCCTGGAGCAGCTGCGACGCAGATTGGAGGTGGACGGTGCTGCACTGTGACGACGACGACCTCGCCCTGATCGCCCTCGGCGAGCAGGCGGACGAGCAGGACCGCGCCCACCTGGCCTCCTGTGCCCGGTGCCGGAGCCGCCTCGACGAGCTGACCGCGACCGTCGCGACCGTCCGCTCGATCGGGCCCGACGACGTTCCGGTGAGTCCGCCGGCCGCCGTGTGGGCGGCGATCAGTGACGAGCTGGGGCTGGGCTCACCGGCCGACGCATCCGAGACGACGTCCGTCGCGCCGGCCGTCGACCTGGCCGCCGAGCGCGAGCGCCGCCGTCCGACGCGGGTGCGCATCTGGGCCGCGGCCGGCGCCGCCGCGGTCGTCGGCGTTCTCGCCGGCGTCGTCGCGACGGCCGCCGTGCTGTCTGCCCCGTCAACCGGCGAGGTCGTGGCCAGCGCTCAGCTCGCCCCGATCGACGGCTCCGGGCTTGCCGGATCCGCGACGGTCTCCCGCGATGGCGACGCGAAGGTGCTGACGGTCGACGTACCGGACCTCCCGGCGCAGTCCGACGCGTACTACGAGGTGTGGATGGCGACGCCGGACACGTCGACGATGGTCGCGATCGGCACGCTCAACCCCGGCGAGACCGGTCGGTTCACGCTGCCGGCCGGGATGGACGCCTCGGCGTTCCCGGTGGTCGACGTCTCGGTCGAGCACTTCGACGGTGACGCCGGGCACAGCGCGACGTCGGTCGCCCGCGGAACGCTCGGAGCCTGAGGATGAACCTCGGTCTGGCGGAGATCCGCCGTGCCCGCCTCCGCTTCGGGCTACTGACGACAGCCGTCGCACTTCTGGTGTTCCTCGTACTGCTGCTCTCGACCCTGGGCGGTGCGCTCGTCGGATCGCTGACCGGTGCGCTGGACCGGCTCGACGCTGCGGGCCTGGTGTACGCGGGCAACGCCCGCGACAACATCGCCGCGAGCCGGCTCGACCCGTCGGTGGCCGATGCGGTGGCCGCCGTGCCTGGTGTGGCCGCCGTCGGGGCTGTCGGGACCTTCACGACCCGTGCTCCCCTCGACGGGACAGCCACCGACGTTCAGCTCTTCGGGTTCACGCCGGGTGCACCCGGCGCTCCGACCGGGCTGTCCGAGGGTCGGTTGCCCACCGCTGCGGGGGAGGTCGCGGTCGACGGCCGCGGGGTGGCGATCGGCGACACGATCGATCTCGAGAACGGCGAGGGCGCGCTGACTGTCGTCGGACTGCTCCGCGGCTCGCAGTTCAACGCGCTTCCGACGCTGTACGTACCACTCGACGCGTACACGTCGGCCGTGACGGCGGCCAATCCCGGGCTCCCGTTCGTACCGATCAACGCCGTGGCCTTCGACGTCGATCCGGGCGCCGATGCGGCGGCCGTGGCCGCCGCCGTGACCGAGGCGGTCCCTGCGACCCAGGCCTACACGCGAGCCGACGCCGTCGCCCGCATCCCGGGCATCTCCTCGATCTCGCAGAGCTTCGGGATCCTCGTCGGCCTCACCTTCGTGATCGGCATCGTCGTGATCGGATTCTTCTTCCTGATCCTGACCGTGCAGAAGCTGCGTGCGTTCACGCTGCTGCGCGCGATCGGCGCGTCCACCGGCTCGCTCGCCGCGACGGTTGCGCTGCAGATCTCGGTCGTCGTGGTGGCCGCGTCGGCGGTCGCACTCGGACTCACGGCGCTGGCGCTCCAGGGCCTGTCGACCGGGATCCCCGTCGCGCTCAGTCCGTCGACGGTGATCACCACAGTCGTCGCGGTCTGGCTGTTCTCGCTGCTCGCCGGGATGCTCAGCGTCCGGCGCATCGCCCGGATCGACCCGGCCACGGCAGTGGGGAGCCGATGATGCTGGCACTACGGGAGATCCAGCGCGGCGGCGGGCGGTTCGCCGCCGTCGTGGGCGCGCTCGCGCTGATCGTGTTCCTCGTCCTCGTCCTGGGCGCTCTCGCCGACGGCCTGTTCTACGGGGCGACCGGAGCCGTTCGCTCGACGACGGCGACGGCGTACCTCACGTCCACCGACGCCGCCGGATCGCTCGTCCGGTCGCGCGTCGACGAGGCCGACGTCGCCCAGGCCGCAGCGGTGCCGCGCGTGACCTCGGCCGGATCGGTCGGCGTGCTGCTCACCGGTGGCACCGGTCCGGAGGGGGCGATCGATCTCGCCGTGTTCGGCATCGAACCCGGTGCCGCCGGCTCGCCGACGACTCTCGTGGACGGCCGGCTCCCGGCTCCCGGTGAGGCCGGCGTCGCCGCCGTCGACACGCGGCTGGAGGAGAAGGGCATCGAGATCGGTTCCACGATCTCGGTCGGCGACGTGACCGCGACGGTCGTCGGCCTGGTCGCGGATGCCTCCTACCAGCTGCAGCCCACCGCGTGGACCACGGTCGCGACGTGGCGGCAGATGCGCGACGCCGTCCGGCCGGAGCTGCGCGGCCAGCCGACCGTCGTCAACGCGATCGCTGTCACTACCGAGGGGGCGCCGCCAGTTGCCGCTCTCGAGGCCGCCGTTCCTGGCACCACCGTCCTCACGGCGGAGCAGACCGCTCTGGCCATCCCCGGCGTCGAGCAGCAGCGCTCGACCCTGAACGCGATCATCTACACGACGCTGGCCGTCGCCGCCCTGGTCGTGGCGCTGTTCTTCGCCCTGCTGGTGCTGGAGAAGCGTGAGCTGTTCGCCGCGCTCAAGGCGCTCGGCGCCTCGACCGGCCGGCTCGGGCGCGGCGTGATCGTCCAGGCCGCGGTGGCGTCGGCGCTCGGCATCGTGGCCGGGGCGATCCTGGCCCGCCTGTTCGGCTTGGCGATCCCGGCGCAGGTGCCGGTGCTCTTCCGCACCGAGACGCTCGTGACGATCGCCGTCTTCACGCTCGTTGCCGGCGTCATCGGCGCGCTGTTCTCGTTGCGGCGCATCGCGAGGATCGATCCCGCCACTGCTATCGGAGGGGTGCTATGACCGAGTCCGTGGAGCCGATCCTGCGCGTGCAGGGGCTGCGCAAGACGTACGGCGAGGGGCACACGCAGGTCGTCGCCGTCGACGGCGCCGACATGACGGTCGACGAGGGCGAGTTCGTGGCGCTGCTGGGCCCGTCCGGGTCGGGCAAGACGACGCTGATCTCGATGATCGGCGGGCTGCTCGCCCCGACCAGCGGCACGGTGGGCCTGGGCGCGACCGAGGTGACGGCGATGTCACGCAAGGAGCTCACGCGGTTCCGCGCGACGCAGGTCGGCTTCGTGTTCCAGTCCGCCAACCTGGTGCCGTTCCTCACGGCGCGCGAGAACCTGCTGTACGTGGCGTCCCTCGTGGGAACGCCGAAAAAGGACGCGCATGCCCGGGTCGACCAGCTCCTGGAGGAGCTCGGGCTCGCCGACCGCGCCGGCAACCTGCCGGAGCAGCTGTCCGGCGGCGAGCGTCAGCGGGTCGCCATCGGCCGCGCGCTCATGAACGATCCCGACCTCGTCCTCGTGGACGAGCCGACGGCGGCCCTGGACACCGCGATGGGCCGCAGCGTCGTCGAGCTCCTCCAGCGCGAGATCAAGTCGCGGGGCAAGACCGGGATCATGGTGACCCACGACCTGCGGATGGTCGAGTACACCGATCGGGTCTTCGAGATCCTCGACGGCGTGCTGACCCACGTCGAGCGGCCCAGCGCCCTGGAGCACTGAGCCGGCCGGTCGTCAGGGGCGGCCGGCGTCGGTCGTCTCCTCCTTTCGTCGGACACCGCACTCGCGGACGGTCCGTCCCTGCGGGTGATGCGCACGCGCTCGCGCCTTCCTACCGTCGAGGTGACGGATCCCCGCACGCTCCGGTGCGGGATCGTGACGAGGAAGGCGGCCGCTCGACGTGGACGACACCCTGGCGTCGACGATTCGCAGACTGCTCCGGTCCGATGGCGGGTCCGGGACGACGATCGACCTGCTCGTGGGCGACTTCGCCCGGTTCCACGCGGTCCTCGCGGTCCTGGGCAGTGTGTTCCTCGGTGTCGTCGTCGTCGCCACCGTCGTCATGTGGCGGCGCTTCGTGCGTGCGCCGCGAGCCGAGGGCCGATGGTGGACGTTCGAGAGGTCCACCTACCTGGCGTTCGGGATCGGGGGCGCGCTGCTCAGCGCCTTCCTCTCCCTGGTCGTCGCCGCGAACCTCAGCAACGCCCTCGATCCTCGCTCCGGCCTGCGCGGCGCCCTCGGGGAGATCCCCACCGTGCGCCCGGGTACGTCCGCTGCCGAGCTTCAGCAGGCGTTCGCGACATGGCTGCTCGCTGGTGACGGACCCATGCCCGCGTTGATCCAGCAGCGGATCGACGACCGCCTGGCGTGGCAGGCGCCCAAGGCCGTGGTGTGCGCCGTGCTCCTGGTCGCCGTGGTCGTGCTCAGCCTCGTCATCTGGCGCTCGCTCATCCGGCGGTCCCGCGTACGTCCGCGGCCCCGTCGCATGACGTTCGGCGCCCTGACGCTCGCGGGACTCGCGACGGTCGGTGCCTCCTTCGTCCTGATGCTGATGGTCCTGGGCAACACGCAGGCCGCCCTCGTCCCGCGGGCCATGACCCTCGTCTTCGGCTGACGGTGGTCCCGGCACCGCGTGGGCGCAGGACGGGCCATGCTGGGCCGATGCACGCGATAGCCGCCGCCTGCCAGCGGTTCATGGAGAGTGCCCGGCGCCACCCGACGGTGGTCGACGCGGCTCTCGCGATGGCCGTCCTCGCGTTCACGGTTCCGCAGCTGGCCTACTGGGCCCGACAGCCGGACGGGTTGTGGGTGCGCCTGGTCCTCACGGTCCTTCTCCTCGCCCCGATCGCCTGGCGCCGGCGCTTCCCGCTGCAGACGTTCGCCTTCGCGTGTTCCGTGGCGCTGATCCAGTGGGCCCTGAACGTGACACTCGCGGCGGACGTCGCCCTGCTCGTCTACCTCTACACCGTGGCCAGCCGCCGTCGCGCGCCCGTCGCCCTGCTCGCCGCCGCCGTGCTGGAGATCGGCGTGGTCCTGGCCGCCGTGCGCTGGAACCTCGCGGGCACCTGGGCGCAGCCCCTGGCAGAGCGCCTGGTGTTCCTGACCGCGATGGTCGCTGTCGCGCTCCTGCTCGGGATCAGCGTCCGGGTGCGGCGACAGGCCATCGACGCCCTGACCGATCGCGCCGCACGTCTCGAACGCGAGCGCGACCAGCAGGTGGCCCTGGCCACGGCCGCCGAGCGCGCCCGGATCGCCCGCGACCTGCACGACGTCGTCGCGCACAGCCTCTCGGTCATGGTGACGCTCTCCGATGCGGCGGCGCTCAAGGCGGGATCCGACCCGGCGACCGCCGAGCGCACCATGCAGCAGGTGTCGGCGACGGGCCGGCAGTCGCTCACCGAGATGCGCCGTCTGCTCGGCGTCCTGCGTGCTGATGCGGACGCACCCCGGCGCGATCCGCAGCCCGGCCTGGCCGCCCTCGACGAGCTCGCGGATCAGGTCCGCGCGACGGGGATCGCGGTGACGCTGGCGGTCGTCGGCAGCCGCACCGCGCTCTCTCCGGGCGTGGAGCTCACGACGTACCGCGTCGTGCAGGAGGCCGCGACGAACGTGCTCAAGCACGCCGAATCCCCGACCCGGCTGGATGTCGAAATCGAGCTGCGACCCGACGCGGTCGTCATCGACGTCCGGGACGACGGTGCGCCGTGCGGTCCGTCGCGCCCGACCGACGGTCTGGGCCTGTTCGGCATGCGGGAGCGGGTCGCGTCCTACGGAGGCGAGGTGGATGCCGGACCGATGCCCGACGGCGGGTGGCGGGTGAGGGCGGTTCTGCCCATGATCGGTGACAGAGCGCGTGGCAGCCTGGACGCATGAGGATCGACGGCGTGAGCGGACGCGTGGCCCGATGACGATCCGGGTGCTGCTGGCCGACGACCAGCCGCTGATCCGCGCCGGCATGCGGATGATCGTCGAGGAGACCGACGGCATCGACGTCGTCGGCGAGGCTCAGGACGGCGCGCAGGCCGTGCGACTGACCGCCGAGCTGTCGCCGGACGTGGTCGTGATGGATGTCCGGATGCCCGGGGTCGACGGGATCGAGGCGACGCGTCGGATCGTGGCAGCCGGAGGTTCGGCGCGGATTCTCGTCGTCACGACCTTCGACCTCGACGAGTACGCCTTCGCGGCCCTGCGCGCGGGTGCCAGCGGCTTCATCCTGAAGGACGCGCCCGTGGACGAGCTGGCCCGGGCGATCCGCCACGTCGCGAGCGGCGACGCGGTCGTGTCCCCGCGCATCACGCGCCGGCTCCTCGACGTCTACGCGGCGCATCTGCCGGCCGACGACCGGGGCGATCCCGTCCCGACGCCGGCCCTGGACCTGCTCACCCCGCGCGAGCGGGAGGTGCTGGTCGAGCTGGCCGGCGGCCTGTCGAACGCCGAGATCGCCGAGAGGCTCGTCGTGTCCGAGGCCACCGTCAAGACGCACGTGGGCAGCATCCTGGCCAAGCTCGGCCTACGCAGCCGGGTCCAGGCCGTCATCTTCGCCTTCGAGATCGGCCTGGTCCGCTAGGTGACGGGCGCCGCGTCGCAGTCCCCGTCGCCGGAACGTTCGCCCATACTGGGCCGATGAAGTCGACGACGCCGACGCTCACGGCGCGCTACGCCGACGCCGTCGCCTACGCGACGGCCATTCATGCGACGCAGGTGCGCAAGGGGACGTCGGTGCCGTACATCGCCCACCTGCTCGCGGTCTCGAGTCTGGTGCTGGAGGCGGGGGGCGACGAGGACGAGGCCATTGCCGGTCTCCTGCACGACAGCGTCGAGGACTGCGGCGGTATGGCCCGTGCGGCGGACGTGCGGGCGCGGTTCGGTGATCGCGTGGCGGACATCGTGCTGGGCTGCAGCGACTCCACGGACGAGCGGTGGAAGGCCTCGGTCGGCTACTGGACCCGCAAGCGTTCCTATCTCGACCACCTGGCCAAGGCGGACGATGCGACGCTGCGCGTCTCGCTGTCGGACAAGGTGCACAACGCGCGGTCCATCGCGACGGATCTTCAACGGTACGGCGTGGACGTGCTGCAGAAGTTCAACGCGCCGCCTCGCCGGATCCTTGCGTACTACCGCGGCTGCGCGAAGATCGGCAAGCGGCGGAGTGTCTCGCCGGCACTGCTCAAGCCGCTGCGCACCGCGATCGACACCATCGAGGCGTACGTCGAGTACGAGCGATCGAAGTAGCGCCTCGCGCCGCCGCGCCTACCAGCGCACGTGGAGCGCCGCGGGCGCGCGGAACTCCCAGCCCCGGAAGGCGACCGGCTCGGCGAGCTCCAGGCCCGGCATGGCATCCACCAGCAGCTGGAGGCTGATCCGCTCCAGGTCGCGGGCGAACTGGTGCCCCGCGCAGAAGTGCGGTCCGTAGCCGAAGGCCGCGTTCGGCCGGCGCTCCCTGCGGATGTCGAACGACTCGGGTGCGTCGAACAGGGTCTCGTCGTGGCAGGCACTCGACACGACGGCGGACACCAGCGCGCCGGCGGGGATCGTGACGCCGGCGAGCTCGATGTCGGTGCGGGCGGTCACCTGCATCGTGCCGATCGGCGCGACCCACCGCAGGGCCTCGTGCACGGCGTCGTCCCAGCGGTCGGGGTGCTCGCGCAGCCAGGCGAGCTGGTCGGGGTGCTGCAGCAGGGCGGCCAGGCAGGACGCGGCTCCGTGTCCGGGCTCCTGCATGCCGCCCAGGAGGATCACCTTCAGCGACGGCATGACCTCGGCGATGCTCCGCGGATGGTCGACCGGGCACCCGTGGGTGAGCATCGACGCGATCGTCGAGTCGTCCGGGTCACGGCGCAGGCGCTCCATCAGCGGGACGAGCTCCCGGTCGATGTCGGCGGCCGTCGCGTCGTTGGCCGCCTGCTTCGTGGGGTCCCCTTCGTAGTTGATCGCTCCCATCGCCAGCCCGTGGAACCACTCCTGCAGGCGCTGGGCCGACAGGTGGCCCAGTCCGAGCACCTGGCCCAGGGACAGGACGCTGACCGGCTCGAAGTAGTCGGCGACGAGCTCGGCCGTGCGCTCGGGGCGCACGAGCAGCGCGTCCAGTGTCCGCTGCGCGATCGGACGGACGAGGTCGTCGATGTAGGTGGCGACGACGCGGGGTCGGAAGCGCGCGTCGAGCGCGCGCCGCAGGGCGAGGTGCTCGGCGCCGTCGGTGGTCATCAGGGTGCGGCCGCCGAACGACCGGTCGATCGGGGCGTCCGGGGCCTCGGCGGTGAACAGGTCCGGGTTGGACGTCACGAACTCGACGTCAGCCGCCCGCGTCACGAGCCAGCAGTCCAGTGCTGGGACCCACGTGACCGGTTCGGTCGCCCGTAGCCGGGCGTACACGGGGTACGGGTCGGTGTCGAGCTCCTCGACCGTGATCGAGTCCGCGAACGTCGTCATGGAGGCATCCTGACGGAGCCCGGCCTGGGAGGATGGGCGGACCGCCGAAAGGAGCAGCTCCTCATGCAGGCTGACGTCATCGTCGTCGGAGCCGGCCTTGCCGGACTCGTCGCCGCCGCGGAGGCGGCCGACCGCGGGCGCTCCGTGCTCCTCCTGGACCAGGAGGGCGAGCAGAACCTCGGAGGGCAGGCGTTCTGGAGCCTCGGCGGGCTCTTCCTGGTCGACAGCCCCGAGCAGCGACGTCTGGGCGTGCGGGACAGTCTCACGCTGGCGCGGCAGGACTGGTTCGGCAGCGCGCAGTTCGACCGGCCCGAGGATGCCTGGCCGCGGCAGTGGGCGAACGCCTACCTCGACTTCGCCGCGGGCGAGAAGCGCGCCTGGCTGCACGCGATGGGCCACCGGATCTTCCCCGTCGTCGGGTGGGCTGAGCGAGGCGACGGCCGGGCGAACGGGCACGGCAACTCCGTTCCCCGATTCCACATCACCTGGGGGACCGGTCCGGGGATCGTCGCCCCGTTCGAGCGCCGGGTGCGCGCCCACGCGATCTCCGGGCGCATCACCTTCGGGTTCCGCCACCGCGTCGACGGCCTGGTCCTGGACGGCGGCACCGTCGTCGGCGTTCGCGGGGCCGTGCTCGAGCCCACCGATGTCGAGCGCGGGCGTCCGTCGAGCCGCGTCGAGGCGGGCGCGTTCGAAGCGCGCGGTCAGGCCGTCATCGTCACCAGCGGCGGCATCGGCGGTGACCTGGACCTGGTGCGTGCCGCGTGGCCGGCCCGACTCGGCACGCCTCCGCGGCGGATGGTCGCCGGCGTGCCCGCGCACGTCGACGGACGCATGCTCGGCATCGCCCAGGCCAGCGGTGCCAATGTCATCAACCCCGACCGGATGTGGCACTACACCGAGGGGCTGCGCAACTGGGACCCGATCTGGGAGAACCACGGCATCCGGATCCTGCCCGGACCGTCCTCGCTGTGGCTCGACGCGGCGGGGAACCGGCTGCCGGCCCCGTACTTCCCGGGCTTCGACACGCTGGGCACGCTGCGCCACCTCCGCGCGACGGGCTACGACTACTCCTGGTTCGTGCTGACGCAGAAGATCATCGAGAAGGAGTTCGCCCTCTCCGGCTCCGAGCAGAACCCGGACCTGACGGGCAAGGACCTCCGGCTGCTGTTGTCGCGCATCAAGAAGGGTGCGCCCGGCCCGGTCGAGGCGTTCAAGCAGCACGGCGAGGACTTCGTCGTCGCGAGCACCGTCGAGGAGCTCGTCGCCGGCATGAACGCCATCGCCGACGACGACGTGCCGACCCTGGATGCTGCGCGCGTTCGGACGACGATCGTCGAGCGCGACCGCGAGATGGTCAACGCGTTCACGAAGGACGCGCAGGCGATGGCGATCCGCACGGCGCGCAACTACCGCGGCGACAAGCTGATCCGCGTCGCGACCCCGCACCGGCTGCTGGACCCGGCGGCCGGGCCGCTGATCGCGGTGCGGCTGAACATCTTGTCCCGCAAGACCCTCGGCGGGCTGCAGACCGACCTCGAGGCGCGCTGCCTGCGCGCCGACGGGACGGTGCTGGACGGTCTCTATGCGGCGGGCGAGGTCGCCGGCTTCGGGGGCGGCGGGATGATGGGCTACAACGCGCTGGAGGGGACGTTCCTCGGCGGCTGCCTGTTCTCCGGCCGCGTCGCCGGGCGGGCCGCCGCGGCGGCGACGGCCTGACGCGTCGCCGCTGGGTCAGCCGACGCGACGGGCCGGCGGCGGCGTCCAGGCCCCGGACAGCACCGACTCGCGCGGCGCGTAGAGCCGCATCGTGACGCCCAGCGCGCCTGCGGCGGGCGCCGGCAGCCAGTTCGACGCGAAGTCCGAACCCGGGTTCGCGTGCTGCAGGTAGAGGTCCAGGGAGCCGTCGCTGTTGAAGGTCAAGGCGTCCCGGTCGCCGATCGCGAACCGGTCGATCTCGTTGGCCACCTGGAACCCGTCGGCGTCGTACATCGTGACCGACCAGAACGCGTCCACCGGAGGAAGCCCGTCGGCGTCGAAGTGCAGGACGTACGCGTGGCTCCCGTCGAGGGGTGCGCCGTCGGCGTCGGCGACCAGCAACGGGTACACGGCGTCCTCGGGCTGGTTCGCGCCGAGGCCCACCATCGACACCGCGGCCCGTCGCGCATAGCTGTTGCCGTACACGCCGAGACCGTCGACGGGGTTCATCCATCCACCGACGACGGGTGCGATGTGGGACATCTGGACCCCCAGCAGCCGCAGGCCTGCTTCCGGCGCCGCGGTGAGCGCGGCCTGGACGGCAGCGGGCTGCTCGGCCAGGTCGAACGGCTCCCCGGCGACCAGTCCGGCACGCCCCATCCGCGCGACGATGCCCCAGTCGGTCGCGTGCGGGCGGTGCGTCCGCATCAGCTCGGCGCCGAGGGCGAAGTAGTCGCGTGCGCTCATCGCGTTGACCAGCTCCAGCGGCGGCGTCGTGGTGTCGTACGCCGGGTCGTCGAGGACGGCCGGCTCGGGAGCGCTCGCCCCCCACGCCGACAGCGGCGTGATCGACAGCGCGTCCTGGAACGCGTGCACGGCCGCGTAGTCCGCGGGGCCGTTGGTCTGCGTGCGGCCGACGAGCCAGACGACCGGTGTCGGGGCGTCGATGCGGCGTACACCGGCCGGCAGGTCGCCGGTCCACTCCGGCGTGCAGACGGCGAACGCCTGGGCGTCCCCGCCGCTCGTGCGAGTTCCGGGCGCCGCGAACACGTCCGTCCACATGTCCAGCATGGGGAGCAGGAAGTAGCGTCCCTCGCTGTCCGCTGCGGACACGACCAGCGGCTCCGCCGACACGTCCAACCACGCCGACGAGTAGAGCGTGTCGAAGTTCGGGCGCACGACGACCTTGAAGTCGGCCGCCGGGAACGACCGGATGTGATGGAACATCCCGGCAGGTCCCCGTCCCGGCTGCGCGTCCGCAGGGCCGGAGCACAGCTGACGTCGGGTGATCTCCATCGTCACGAGCGGGTAGAGGTAGACGTATGCCTCGACGCCGATCGCGTGGAGGTCGTCTGCGGAGAGCGTGGTCACGGCCTCACTGTCGCATCCGGGCTCCGTCGCCGCGCGGCGGTCGAGCGGGATTCGCCTCGTCTGGATGAGGGCCCCGTCGTCGCTGCTGCCTCGGCCGCGTCCATGATGGGTGTCGGGCCGCCCGGTTGGGCGCCCAGATCTCGGAGGCTCGGTGGACGCGGTCGACATCCTGTTCGTCAACGGCTCGGTCTTCACGTCGGGACTGAGTGGCTCGCGGCCGGGCGGAGTCGCCGTGAGCGGCGGGCGCATCGTCGCCCTCGGCCCCGACGACGAGCTCGCGGGCCTACGCGGCTCGCGAACCGAGATCGTGGACCTCGCCGGCGGTCTGCTCCTTCCCGGCTTCCAGGACGCTCACGTGCATCCGGTGATGGCCGGCGTCACGATGCTGCAGTGCGATGTGCACGGCGCCGCGTCTGCCGAGGAGACGGTGGCCACGATCGCGGACTATGCCGCGGCGCACCCCGACCTGCCGTGGATCGTCGGCGCCGGGTGGTCGATGGAGCACTTCCCGGGGGGAACGCCGACGCGCGAGCAGCTCGACGCGGTCGTGCCCGACCGTCCGGCGTTCTTGTCCAACCGGGACGGTCACGGCGCGTGGGCCAACACGCGCGCCCTCGAGCTCGCGCACGTCACGGCGGACACGCCCGACCCGGCCGACGGTCGGCTCGAACGCGATGCGCTCGGCGAGCCGACAGGCACCCTGCACGAGGGGGCGGCCCACCTCGTCGAGCACCTGCTCCCGGTCGTCGGCCCCGCCATGCAGCTCGCCGGCCTGAAGGCGGCCCAGGCGCACCTGTTCTCGTTGGGAATCACGGCCTGGCAGGACGCGGCGGTCGGTACGGTGTTCGGCCAGAAGGACATCCTCCCGGTCTACCTGGCGGCCGCGAAGTCCGGCGACCTGGTGGCGCGTGTGCGCGGGTCGTTGTGGTGGGACCGCAGCCGCAGCAGCGACCAGATCGCCGACCTGGTCGACCGGCGCGGCGCGGGATCCGTCGGCCGCTTCTCTCCCTCGACCGTCAAGATCATGCTGGACGGCGTCGCGGAGAACTTCACCGCGGCGATGCTGGAGCCGTACCTCGACGGTTGCGGTTGCGCCACCGAGAACTCCGGGCTCGACTTCGTCGACCCGGTCGGCCTGCGGGAGTACGTCACTCGCCTGGACGCGCTCGGCTTCCAGGCCCACTTCCACGCCCTCGGTGACCGTGCCGTGCGCCACGCGCTCGACGCCGTCGAGGCCGCACGCGCGGAGAACGGTCCGTCGTCCGGCCGGCACCACCTGGCCCATCTGCAGGTCGTCCACCCGGACGACGTCCCCCGGTTCGCCCAGGTCGGCGCGACCGCGAACATCCAGGCCTTGTGGGCCGCACACGAGCCGCAGATGGACGAGCTCACGATCCCGTTCCTCGGCGAGCTCCGGGCCGCGTGGCAGTACCCGTTCGCGGACATCGCGCGAGCCGGCGGTGCGCTGGCGGCGGGCAGTGACTGGTCCGTCAGCAGCGCGGACCCGCTCGACGGGATCCACGTCGCGGTCAACCGCACGTCCCCCGGTGCACCGGTGGGCACGGAGCCGTTGGACGCCGGCAACGCCCTGTCCCTCGCCGCGGCACTCACCGCCTACACCGCGGGCTCCGCGCGCGTGAACCACCTGGACGACACCACCGGCCGGCTGGAGGCTGGCTACCTGGCCGACCTGTGCGTGCTCGATCGTGACCCGTTCGCCCGGCCCGCCACCGAGATCGCCGATGCGACGGTGACCTCGACCTGGGTCGAGGGGGAGCGCGTCTTCGGCGAGCCCGCCTGACCCGTCGTCCGCGCCGGCCGTCAGTCGGTGAGGGTCGACAGGTCGTCGGGGATGTCGGCGGCGCACTCCGTGAGCGCGTCCAGGGAGACGTGGTC
The DNA here is from genome assembly GCA_017849335.1 of Actinomycetales bacterium. Classification (GTDB taxonomy): domain Bacteria; phylum Actinomycetota; class Actinomycetes; order S36-B12; family S36-B12; genus UBA10649. The sequence continues at coordinate 14,490 of JAFIHP010000071.1, forward strand.
GAGGGCGGCGGCGTTCGTCGCGCGCAGCAGCACCGGGGACTTGACGCCGGCGTCGTACGACTGCTGCCACCGCGCCGCGCACACGGCCCAGCGGTCGCCGGGGACGAGTCCGGGGAACCCGTACTGCGGCATCGGCGTCGACAGGCCGTTGCCCACCAGCCTCTGGTGGTCGAGGAACTCCGAGGTCACGACGACGCACACCGTGTGCGACCCCAGATCGTCGGGTCCGGTGTGGGTGAATCCGTCGCGGTAGAACCCGGTCAGGGGTTCGAGGCTGCAGACGTCGAGCGGCTCGCCGTGCACGTTCGTCTGGGGCTGCTGCGGGTCCATGCCTCCACGGTAGGACGTGTCGGCGGTGCAGCGCCCACAATGGCCCCATGCTCGCCGTGCTGCCCCGGTCGCTGACCGGGTTGGCCGGCGCTGCGGTCCTGTGGCTGGCCGGACTCGCCCCCTCCTTGCTGCCCCGCCCGCCGATCGTCAGCGTCGCCCTGGCCGGCTTGCTGTGGGCCGTCGGCTACGGCGTCGGGTGCGCAACGGCGACGCTGGCGCGGGCGCTCGTGCGCTGGCGTCCGGACGGGACCGTCGCCACGCTCGGTGCGGTCCTCGTCGGCGCACTGTGGGCCTGGACGGTGGTGCAGACGCTCGTCGCCGGTCAGTGGCAGCAGCAGCAGGCCGACGCGCTCGGCATGGCCGGCACGGCCACGCCCGGGTGGGTCGTCCTCCTGGGTGGTGTCGTCGTCGGCTGGGTCGTGGTCCTCCTGGGCCGCGGACTGCGCGCGATCGCCCGGGCGACGACCCGCCTCGTCGGCGGCGCACATCCGGGAGCGCTCGCATCGACGGCGGGCGTCCTCACCGCCGTGGCGGTGGTCGGCCTCGTGGTCGTCGGGGGGTACGCGTTGGTCGCCGCCGTCTTCGCGCGCGTCAATGTCGCCCCGACCGGCCTGGCCGCGCCGGCGTCCCCGCTCCGCTCGGGGGGACCCGGCTCGGCCGTCGCGTTCGACTGCCTGGGAGCCGAGGGCCAGCAGTTCGTGACCAGCGGGCCGAGCGCCGCGCGGATCTCTGCCTACTCCGGTGCGCCTGGCGTGGAGCCGATCCGGGTGTACGCCGGTCTCGACTGCGCTGCGACCCCGCAGGCGCGAGCGGCGCTCGCCGTGGACGAGCTGCGACGCACAGGCGCCTTCGACCGCGACCTGATCGTGGTCGCGATGACCACGGGCAACGGCTACCTCGATCCGGCACTCGTCGACGCGCCCGAGCTGCTCACCGGAGGCGACATCGCTACGGTGTCCTCGCAGTACTCGGTCCTGCCGTCGTGGCTGTCGTTCCTGGTAGACCAGCGGGCGTCGCAGGAGGAGGCGCAGGCGCTGTGGCAGGCGGTGCTCGCCGCGGTCGCGGCGCTCCCCGCGGACGCCCGGCCGCGACTCGCCGTGAGCGGCGAGAGCCTCGGCGCCTTCGCCGCGCAGGCCGTCTTCCCCGACGCGACCCCGGCCACGGTGGTCGAGGCGGCCGACGCGGCCGTGTGGATCGGGTCGCCGGGGACGAGCGCCCTGTGGCCGGCGTGGCGCGACGATCGTTCGGCCGGTCCCGCGTGGGAGCCGGTGATCGGCGACTCCTCGGTGGCCCGCGACCCGGCGACCGCCGACTCGACCCGGTGGACCGATCCGGGCTGGGGAGCGCGCCGGATCGTCATGACCCAGCACGCGAACGACCCCGTGTCGTGGTGGACGCCCGCACTGATCTGGCAGCGGCCCGACTGGCTGGATGAACCCCGCGGCCCCGGCGTCGACGAGCGGATGACGTGGTTGCCGTTCGTGCTGTTCGCCCAGACCGGGCTGGACCTCGCGGCCGCCGGCGCGGTGCCTCCGGGCGTCGGCCACGACTACGGCGACGTCACGGCGCAGGCGTGGGCGTTCGCTCTCGGCGTCCCGGGCCAGGACGGACCGTGGTCGCCGGGGGACACGGCGCGGCTGAACGCCGCGATCGCCGGGACCTGACGACTCAGGTGCGGGCTGCCTTCTGCGCGGCCGGGAGCGCGCGCAGCGCGAGCGGCCCCACGACCCGGCCGAGGACGACGCCGATGCCCGAGCCGATCGCGACGTCGCCCGGGTAGTGCACGCCCGTGTGCACGCGCGAGTACGCGACGAGCGCCGCGGCGCCGAACAGCGGCACGGACGCGGCCGGCCACGCCTGACGCACGCCTTCGGCGAAGGCGAACGCGGACGCGGAGTGCCCGGACGGGAACGACGTCGACGTCGGCATCGGCACCCAGCGACCCTCGACGACCCGGTGCCGGTCGCGGTCGGGTCGGGGACGGTTCGTCAGCAGCTTGCCGACGAGGTTGACGCTCGCCGAGGTGACCGCGACGGCCGCGACGCCCGCCACGGCGGCGCGCCGGCCGCGCTCGCCGCCGAGCAGGGCGAGGCCCGCTGCTGACGCGAGCCACAGCCGGGAGTAGTTGGCGGCGTGCGACAGCCGGCGCAGCGGCTCGTCGAGGGCGGGCGTCGAGGTCCCGGCAACGCGGGCATAGATCCGCTCGTCGAGCGCATGCGCGCGGTCCAGCCAGCCGCTCATCGTCGTCCTCCCGTGCTGCGGCCGAGCGCCAGGCGCCACAGCAGCAGGATCGTCCCGCGCACAGTCTCCGGCTGGACGGCGGACGGCGAGGCCCCGGGGTGCCGGGGCGAGATCCGCACGCGCAGTGCCCCCGGGCGCGTGGTGAACCGCAGCGGGCTGGTCATCGTCATGGCCTCGCCGTCGACGCCGACGTGCACCGAGCCGTCGTGCGCGGGCTCGTCGGCATCGACCTCGAACTCCGTGACGCTCCAGGCGGACCAGAGCGGGACCGGCGCACCCGTCGACGCCGTGTCCGGAGACCGGAGCACGGCGACGCCGAGCACGCCGGCGTCCAGTCGCGGGCGGGTTCCCGACCCCACACCGCCGCCGAGCCGGTAGACGTCGTTGGAGACGAGGATCACCGTCGCCCCCTGCTCGATCGAGCCGTCGGGTCCGGTCCACCGGTAGTCGAGCGTCACGGCGTCGGACGGGCCGAACGCCTCGGTCGCCGTCGCGAGGATGGTGCGGAGCTTCGCCCCGCGGTACTCGTCACGCTGCACAGCCTCGGCATACAGGCCGAGCGAGCAGTTGTTGACGAACACGGTCCCGTTGACCTCGGCCAGGTCGACGACGCGCTCGCCGCCGTCGACGAAGGCATCGAGAGCGCCGACCACGTCGTCGCGGTCGACGCCGAGATCGAGCGCGAAGTGGTTGCGGGTGCCGGCCGGAATGCAGGCGAACGGCAGGTCGTGCTCGGCGGCGACCGCCGCGACGACGGCCTGCGTCCCGTCCCCGCCCGCTGCGGCGAGACCGTCCGCGCCCTCGTCGACCAGCTGCTCGAGCAACGCCCGCAGGTCCGTTCCCTCGGTGAGCTCGACCGGCTCGATCCCCCGACGTCGTGCCTGCGCGGGGAGGTCGTGCGTCACGGCCTTGCCACCCCCGGACTTCGCGTTCCAGATCATCACCGGGCGCTGGGGCGCGGCGGCGGACGGGAGTCGGACGTCCGGCCGGAGCGCCCGGCGCACCGCGAGGACGACCAGGCCCGCGACCCCGACGAGCACGAGGTCCTCCAGCGGATGCCCGCCGACGACGACCACGAGGACGCCCGCGACGAAGGCGACGCCGGCGAGCACCAGTCCCACGAGCCGCAGCCGACCGCCGCGGACGAACGCGACGGCTCCCAGGGCGACGGCGACGGCTATGGGGTCGATGCCGATTCCCAGGCGGGGTAGGTCGCCGACGAGCAGGTAGACGAGGGTCGCGCCGAACGCTGCGGACGCGACGAGGGCGACCACGGTCCACCCGCGGTGGCCC
>JAFIHP010000072.1 GCA_017849335.1 Actinomycetales bacterium
GCGGCGCCCCCTCCGCGGCGGCCCCGGCCCCTTCTCCCGTCCGATCGAACAATTCAGCCACTTCTCCACCGGGCTGCAATCGGCGATCGTCTTCCAGAACCTGTTGACCCATGTCGCGTTCCTGGTGCTCGCCATGGTGGTCGCGGGGTGGTGGTTCTACCCGGTGTGGACCGGTGAGGTCATCCCGTACGACGCCTGGCGGATGCGCATGTGGTTCTCCACCTGGGTGTAGTCAGGCTCAGGGCGACGACGTGCCGAGTGGCTCGAACGTCGCGGTGAAGTGTCGCAGCGTCGGGGGCTCCTCCACGATCCGCAGGCCCGCTAGCTCACCCGCATGGTCGGCGACGTGGCGGCAGACCTCCACCACGTAGTCCATGTGGCTCTGGGTGTAGGTCCGCCGCGGGATCGCCAGGCGGAACAGGTCGAGCGCCGCCGCCTGCTCGGTGCCGTCGGGCTGACGTCCGAACATCACCGTGCCGATCTCGCAGGTCCGGATCCCGCCGACCTCGTACAGCGCGACGGCGAGCGACTGCCCCGGGTACGCGAGCGGATCGATGTGGGGCAGCATCGCGCGGGCGTCGATGTAGACCGCGTGGCCGCCGATGGGACGCACGACGGGGATGCCGGCCTCGTGCAGCGCATTGCCGACGTACTCCGTGGAGCGGATCCGGTACCGCAGGTAGTCGTGGTCGACGACCTCGTGGAGTCCCTGCGCGAGCGCCTCGAGGTCCCGGCCGGCCAGGCCACCGTAGGTCGGGAACCCCTCCGTGAGGATGAGCAGGTCGCGACAGCGGCGCGCGAGGTCGTCGTCGGCGAGGGCGAGCCAGCCGCCGATGTTCCCCATCGGGTCCTTCTTCGCGCTCATCGTCATGCCGTCGGCGAGCCCGGCGATCTCCCGCACGATGTCGACGACGGCGCGATCTCCCTGTCCGGCCTCACGGGTCTTGATGAACCACGCGTTCTCCGCGAACCGGCAGGCGTCGAGGAACAGCGGCTTGCCGTGCGCGTCGCAGACCTCGCGCACCGCGTGCAGGTTGGCCAGCGACACGGGCTGCCCCCCGCCGCTGTTGTTCGTGATCGTCACCATGACCACGGGCACGTCCGGACCTCGCTCGCTCAGCAGCCGGTCGAGCGCGGCGACGTCCACGTCGCCCTTGAACGGGTACTCCGACGCGGGGTCACGACCCTCGGCGACCACCAGGTCGACCGCCGTGGCGCCGGTGTACTCGATGTTGGCGCGGGTGGTGTCGAAGTGCGTGTTGTTCGGGATGACCTTCCCCGGCCCGCCCAGGACGCTGAACAAGATGCGCTCGGCGGCACGCCCCTGGTGCGTCGGGATCACGTGCTCGAACGGGAACAGGGCGCGGACGGCATCGCGGAAGAGGTAGTACGACGGCGACCCGGCGTACGACTCGTCGCCGTGCTGGAGCGCAGCCCACTGGTCCTTGCTCATCGCGCCCGTCCCCGAGTCGGTGAGCAGGTCGATGAGGACGTCCTTCGCGTCGACGCGGAACAGGTTGTGCCCGGCAGCTGCCAGGGCGGCCCGCCGCTGCTCGCGCGTCGTCATCGTCAGCGGCTCCACGGAGTGGATGCGGAACGGCTCGAAGATCGTGGTGAACACCGGCTCGGTCATGCGCGGATCGTGCCGGACACCGGTGCCGGTACGGAATGACGAGCGCAACACAATCCACGGATCGAGTTACTGTTCGACATCCGTTCCGCTCTTCCGCCTTACGATCGGAGTTCGATGGACCGCGTCGACTGGAGCATCCTGTCCGAGCTGCAGGCCGACGCACGGCTGTCGTTCAACGCCCTGGCCCGGCGCATCAGCTTGTCCGCACCGGCGACGGGCGAACGCGTGCGACGGCTGGAGGACGCGGGAGTGATCACCGGGTACCACGCGCACGTGAGCCCGGTGCGGGCCGGCCGGCCTGTCCGGGCGTTCGTCCGGATGCAGTGCTACGGCCCCACGTGCATCCTGCGCGACCCGACCGTGGCCGGCTGGCCCGAGGTCCTCCAGCTCCACCGCGTCACCGGCGTCGACTGCACCGTGCTCCTCGTCGCCGTCCCCGACATGCCGGGCCTGCAGGCGTTGCTCGACCGGCTGGCGGACTACGGGCGGCCGGAGAGCAGCCTCGTCCTCGACGACGTCGTCGAGTGGGGCGTCATCACGGCCGCGGACTCCCCCGGGGCGTCGTAGCCGGGCGCCGGTCCACAGCGCCGAACGCGAGGGCGCCGGCTCGGCTCGCGGGCCACAGCATCGCCTGGTGCAGCCACTGTCCACCTGGGCGACCGACGTGCTCGACCTGGTTCTCGCCCGCGCCTGCCTGGCCTGCGGCGAGCCGGGGAGAGCCTGGTGCTCGCCATGCGTCGCGGCGTGCCCGCGAGACCTGCGGCCGGCCGGTCTCGCCGGGCACGACGTTCCCCTGGTCTGTGCCGCCCGGTACGACGGCACCGTCCAGGACGCGATCATCGAGTACAAGGAGCGCGGCAACCGGGCCCTCGCGCCCATGCTGGGCCGGCTGCTGGCGGAGGCGGTCTCCGCGCACGTCCACGGCACCGGCGAGACGGCCGCGACGATCGTCCCCGTCCCGGGGCATCATCGGCCGGCCCGGGGCTTCGACGCCCTCGGCGGAGCCGTGCAGGCGGCCTGTTCTCATCTCGCCGCATCCGGGCTCCGGGCCGCGGTCGTGCCCGCCGTCCGCCTCGGGCGAGACGCCGGTCCGATCAAGGGCCTGGGCCGGGCACAACGCCACTCCGCGGTGGCGGGATCGATGCAGCCGGGAAGCTCCCGCGCGCAACGACGCGCTCGCGAGCGGCGGCCGCTGGTGGTCGTGGACGACGTCGTCACCACGGGGGCGACGGCGGCCGAGACCGTTGCCGTGCTGCGCGCGGCCGGCATCGAGCCCGTGGGCATCGCCGCGATCGCGCGAGCGTGACGCGGTCCCCTGGGCTAGCCCGGGTAGGCGGGCGTGGACGCCCGAACCCGTTCCGTCCACGAACCGAGGTCCAGTTCGTACACCAGGCCGTCGGCCGCCCCGACCAGCGTCGGCAAGCCGGGGGATGCCGCCAGCGACGCCGGAGCGTTCGGCGCTCCGCGGGGCGTGACGGCTCCCCGGGCGAGCGAGACGTCGAACACCTGGAGCGCGCCGGCGTTCTCCGCGCCGAGCACCGACAGCGTGTCGGACCTCGACCAGGCCACGCTCGTGACCTCCGCCAGTCGTGCCTCGACCCGGACCGGCGCGCTGATGGTGACGGCTCCGCTCGCGCCGGAGCCGCGCACGATGCGGCCGACCAGGAGGCCCGTCCGAGGTCCGCGGCGGACGATGAGGGCGGCACGCGTGCCGTCGCGGGACGGGACCGCGGCGACGAGCGTGGTCCGCTTGCCCAGGCCCGACACCGAGACGGGGACGCTCGTGCCGTCGGCCTGCACGGCCAGGAGACCGCCGGAGCTGTCGACCACCCACAGCGAGCTCCCGTCGAACGACAGCCCGGTCGGCGTGCCCGGGGGGCGGACCCGGATCATCGGCGCACCCTCGGCCAGTCGGCCCTCCCAGACCGATCCCTCGGCGTCCGTGCCGGCGACGGACTGACCGTCACGGCTGACCGCGAGCGAGACCAGCGGGGGCTCACCGGCGCCGGCGGCCCCGGGGACGGCCGTCACGGCGCCGTCATCGAGGCGGACCACGCCGTCCGGACGCGCCGCGAACGCCGTGGCGACCGTGCCGACCGCATCCGGATCGACGCCGGGGTAGACGTCGCGCGGCTGCGGGGACGGAATGCTCGGGACGACGAGCGGCTGGCCGGCGGCGGTGATCTCGACGGCCTGCACGTCGGGCAGCTGCCGCAACGTCCACACGAGCTGCTGCGACATCGCCCGACGCGTCCGGTCGTCGGCCTTGCGCGCATTGGCGGTCAGGTCGACGCGGGCCACGCCGGACTCGATCGGGACGGCGTCGATGTTGAGCCCGACGCCCGCGGGGAACGCGGTGCGGACGGCGGGCTGCAGCCAGTCCGACGGTCCGGCGACCAGACCGCGCACCAGCGTCGTGGCCAGGCCAGGACCGACGACCGGGATCATCCGCGAGTCCGGCACCAGCGTCTGGAAGGTCGGCTCGAAGAAGTAGACGGAGAAGCTGCGGAAGGCGCGGTCGACGTCGGACGACGACAGGATCAGGCCCTGCGGGAGATCGTCGATGCGCCACTCGCCGTCCACCTGACGCAGCGAGAAGGTCTCGTCGATCTGCGCGGTCGGCCCGCTCACCTGGTATCGACCGTTGGGGGCGATCTGTCCCGCGCGGCTCGCGGTGACCTCGACGGTGTCGCCCAGCGGCGTGAGAGCGGGAACCCCCTCGTAGACGACGACGCCGGCCGCCGTGTCCCAGTTCCGGCTGGCCTCGTCGGTCAGGTACTCGCGCGCGACCGAATGGTCTCCGTCGAACGACGCGGACGCGTCGAGGAACCCCTGGACGACCTGCTCCGGCGTCATGCCCGGACGCGGCTCACGGGCGATGACGCGGATGAACTGGTCCTCGCGCTGGACGCCGACCTGCTCACCCTGCTCGATCGGGCCCGATGTCGGCACCTGCGCGGCGACCGAGCCCGTGATCGACGAGCAGCCGGAGAGCACCGTGACCAACGCGAGGACGGTCGCGACCAGACCGCTCGCGGTGCGCCGGGTCATGACGGGTCCTTGCCGGAGATGACGAACCGGGCCGCCGGGCTGCTGCCGGTCGAGGTCGGCGAGGACGCGACGTCCGTCGCCGGCTCCTCCGCCGGCACGGGCGGCTGCACCGCCTCGTCGTCCTCCAGGGGAAGCGGGGAGGTCTCGAACCCGACCGCGCGGTCGCGAGGCAGGGTCAGCCGGAAGCAGGCACCCTGGCCCGGCTCCCCCCACGCCTCGAGCCACCCGCCGTGCAGCCGGCTGTCCTCGAGCGCGATCGCGAGGCCGAGCCCCGTGCCGCCCGTCGTCCGTGCCCGCGCGGGGTCCGCCCGCCAGAACCGGTTGAACACCAGCACCGACTCGCCGGGCCGCAGGCCCACGCCGTAGTCGCGCACCCGGACGGCGATCGCCCGGTCGTCGGCGCCGATCTGGATGTCCACGCCGTGCGCGTCGCCGTGCTCGATCGCGTTCTCGACGAGGTTGCGCACCACGCGGTACACGCGGCGCGAGTCGCAGTCGACGAAGTGGGTGGGCTCGTCCGAGTGCAGGCGGAGCTCCATGCCCGCCCGCGTCGCCTGCGGCACCGCGGAGTCGACGGCTCGGCGCACCAGCGCGACGAGGTCCACGCGCTCCAGGTCCAGCACCGCGGCGCCGGCATCGAACCGGGAGATCTCGAGCAGGTCGACGAGCAATGCCTCGAAGCGGTCGAGCTGGGTCTGCAGCAGCTCGACGGCGCGTGCGCTCGGGGCATCCAGCTGGTCGCGGTCCTCGAAGACGACGTCCGCCGCCATCCGGATTGTGGTCAGCGGCGTGCGCAGCTCGTGCGACACGTCGGACACGAACCGTTGTTGGACGAGGGACAGGCCCTCCAGCTCGCGGATCTGGTGGGCCAGGCTCTCGGCCATCGCGTTGAACGACCGCGCGAGGCTCGCCAGGTCGTCCGTCCCCTTGACGCGCATGCGCTCGGAGAGGTTGCCGTCTGCCAGCCTGCCGGCGGTTCGCGACGCCGCACGCACCGGAAGGACGACCTGCCGGGTCACCAGCCAGGCGACGAACGCCAGCAGCAGCACCAGCGCCAGCCCGGTGTACACGACCGCAGTACGCACCAGGTCGAGCGTCGACTGCTCCTGCGCGAGCGGGAACAGGTAGTACAGCTCGTAGGGTCCGACCGTCGGGACCTGCATCGGCGCTCCGACGACCAGACCGGGCGCCGACCGGCCGTCGAGGAAC
>JAFIHP010000073.1 GCA_017849335.1 Actinomycetales bacterium
CCGCGGCCGAACTGCCTGCCGACTTCCCGTCCGAGTTCCCGCTTCCGGACGGCACGCTGATATCCGTCGTGCAGATGAATGGAGGCTGGACCCTCGGCTACGAGGCAGTCCAGGAGTCCGAGGTCGACCGACTCCTCGAGCACTTCACCTCGAACGGGTACGAGAAGGCGCTTGCGGTCACCGAAGCCACGGGGAAGTTGTACTCGCTGATGAAGGACGAGTGGGTCGTGAGCCTGACGTGGGACGGATCCGGCGACACCAAGCCACTGGTCTACGGGATCAACAAGACGTCCTGAGCTCGTCGAGCACCGCGCGGAGCTCGTCGCGGGAGGAGACGCCCAGCTTGCGGTAGACCGACTGGAGCTGGTTGTCGACGGTTCGTACCGAGATGCCGAGCCGTGCTGCGATCTCACGGCTTCGCTCCCGAGCGGCGGCGGCCACCGCGATCTCGTATTCGCGGTCGGTGAGGGGCGGACTCTGGTTCGACTGGACCAGGGGCGAGTCGACGCCGACGGCGATCGTCGATCCGAGCCTCTCGAGTCGGCGACGGTCCTCCGATCGCGGTCCCATCCGCAGCGCGAGGGCGATCGCATCGAGTGCGGTCGGCGCCATGCCGGCGTCGGCGAGTCGACGGGCCGGCAGCGCGACAGCACCCGGCTGCCGGTCTCGCAGTGCGACCGCGAGATCGCGCAGGCTCGTGTAGAGCACGAAGTCCGCCGGCAGCTCGCTGCAGATCGTCCCGAGCATCTCGGCCGCTCGTTCAGTGCGGCCCAGCCGGATGCACAGGCCGAGGCTGATCGCGGCGACGACGCGGAAGCCGACATCGACAGCCCGGTGGGCTGCCTGGACGACGATGTCCTCGGCCCGCTCGGGCTGACCGACCGTGTGCGCCAACCATGCCTCGCACTCGGCGACGAGGAGGGCCGCCTTCGGCTCGGCGCGCTGCCCGGGCTCCATCGACGCCAGCACGGCACGGGCGCGGTCCGGCTCGCCGCTCTTCGCCAGGATGTCCGCGTGCACGGCCAGCGCCAGGCCCAGCACTCCCATGACGTCGCGCCAACGACATTGGTCGACGGCGAGCAGCGACAGCCGGTGCGCCTCCGCCAGCCTGCCGTTGTAGTTGCGGTGCTCGGCGACGGTGCTCGTCCAGATCCCGACGCCGTCGCCGGAGTCACTGCGCCGGGCCTGGGCGAATGCGAGCGCCTTCTCGTGCTCGCCGGTCGACAGGAGGTGGATGTACTCGTTGAACCCGACCATCGCCGCGGCCGCCGGATCCAGCACACCCAGGCGTTCCTGCGCGGTGGCGAGCAGGGCGGCCGCGTCTCGGGCGGCCGTCGACCGCCCGCCCATGGACTCCGTCATGATCGACGCCATCGCCGATCGGACCGCCGCCTCCGGGAGCGAATCAGCGGCCGCCAGGTCGGTCGCGTGGTCGTGGACCTGGCCGAGGATCGCCCGCCACAGGCGAAGGTCCGCGTCGAGCGACACGGCGAGGTCCGGCGGGACGGTCCGATGGACCGCGTCGGCCTGTGCGACGGCCGCTTCCACGTCGAATCGACGGAACGCCAGGTGCTCACCTCGACGACCGGCGAGAAGCACCGCGTCCTCGGGGCGCCGAGCGAGCAGGTCGGCCCGTGCGTAGTGGGCGTCGGCGTCGTCCAGCGCTCCCAGGGCCGAGTGCGCGTTCGCGAGGTGGAGCGCCGTGGAGAAGCGCTCGGCCGGGGTGAGGTCCCCGAGCTCGGCCTCGCGGGCGATCACGACGGCGGCCTCCACGTCGCCGGTGGCGTACAGCCGGCCGGCCGCCCACGCGAGGTCGCTCGCGGCGGGCGGGGTGCTCGTCCGGCGCAGGAGCAGGATCCCCGACAGCCGATGCTCGGCGAGCCCGCTCGAGAGCAGGCATGCCGCCGCTACGCGCGCGACCTCCTCACGGTCGGGGTCGTCGCGGAGAACATCGGCGAACAGGGGATGCGCGATGCGCAGGTGCGGATGCGCGGGTTCGCCCCCGGCCTCGGCCGTCACCAGGCCGAGGTCCACGAGCTGGTCGACGGTCGCCGCCCGTCCCGCGTCCGCGGCGACGAGAGCGCGCTCGATGGGCTGCGTCAGGGCGATCACGTGCAGGAGCCGCCGCTGGTCGGAGTCCAGGCCGGCGATCCGCGCGCCGACGGAGTCGAGCAGGCTGGCGGGGGTCGCGCCGTCGTCGACCTCGACGGTCGACTCGCCGATCCGGACACTGCCGGCCCGGACAGCGCCTTCCACGAGCACGCGGACGTAGAGGGCGTTGCCGGCCGTCCGGTCGGTGATGCGGACGACGTCCGCGTGACGCGGGCGCCTCCCGAACCGCGCCTCGAGCAGGCTGTCGACCTCGGCCGGTGTGAAGCCCGACAGGGAGTGCGTCGCCGCCAGCCCCTCGTCGAGCAGTCGCTGCAGCGGGCGCGGTAGCGGCTCGCCGAGGCGTGCCGTCAGGATCGTGGGGACACCGAACGCCCGCACCAGCTGGTACACCGCGCCGGACGAGACGTCGTCGAGCCAGGGAGCGTCGTCGACGAGGACGAGGCGCGCGGCGGGATCAGTTGCGAGTGCGCGGATCAGGGCCGGGAGGGCCGCTCCCGGGTCATCGTCGATCCCGAGTGCGGCCAGGGCCGGGGCCCACGCGGCGAGCGGTACCTGCTGGAGCTCGGGGAGGGCGATGACCCGCACGATCTCGCGGCCCAGGTGCCTGGCGACGCTCTCGGCGAGCGTCGTCTTCCCGACGCCGGGCGGTCCGACGATGAGCTGTGCGCTGTACGTCGGTCCGGTCAGCCCGTCGGCGACGGGGGCAGTCTCGGTCGGCCGGAGGAGCAGGGGCCACGGAGACGTGCGATGTGCGCTGACCATGAGTCGAACCAGCATGCCAGGTCCGGGAGGGGCCGTCGCCCCCGCCTGCGGGGCGGCTCAGTCGACGCTGATCTTCGGCAGCACCTTGCCCAGCCAGCGGGGGATCCACCAGTTGCCGCGGCCGAACAGCGTCATCACGCTCGGCACGAGGATCAGGCGCACGATGAACGCGTCGACGATGACCGCGGACGCCAGCGCCACCCCGAAGAGCTTGATCGTGTCGACCGGCGACGGGATGAACGCGCTGAACACGCACGTCATGATCGACGCCGCGACTACCACGACGCGGCCGGATCCCGCGAGACCCTGTCGCACCGCCGTCCGGTTGTCGTTCCCGTGCTCCCACGACTCGCGCATGCGGGACACCAGGAAGACCTGGTAGTCCATCGACAGTCCGAACAAGATCGCGAACACCATGATCGGCAGGAACGGCAGGATCGGGCCGGTCCCGGTGATCCCCAGGAAGTCCGCGAGCCGGCCGATCTGGAACACCGACACCGTGATGCCCAGCGCGGCGGCGAACGAGAGCAGGCTGGTGATCGCCGCGGTCAGCGGGATCAGCAGCGATCGGAACAGCAGCATGAGCGCCAGGAATCCCAGTCCGACGACCAGGAGCAGGAACACCGGCAGCGCCTTGCCCAGCACGGAGGTGAAGTCCGTCGACACGGCCTGCGTGCCGCCGACGAATATCTTGATGTCGTGGTCGGCGGCCAGCTTCGGCGCCGTCGTCGAGCGGATGGTGTCGAGCAGGGTCGACGTCGACGGGTCCTGCGGCGAGGTCGTCGGGTAGACGACGATCGAGGTGACCTTCCCGTCCTCGCCGAACAGGGACTTGTCCTGCGACACGAGCGGCATCATCTTCGAGTCGGGCAGCGTCCGGGCGACGCCGTCGGTGTCCTCGAGTGCGCGGATCGCCTCCTTCAGCCCGTCGACGTCGTCCTTCTTCGGGACCTGCACTGCGACGAAGAACGGCCCGTTCACGCCGGGTCCGAAGCCCTCGGCCATCAGGTCGAAGCCGTTGCGCAGCGGCGTTCCCTGGGCCTGCGTGCCGTCATCGGGGAAGCCCAGTCGCATCGACGTGGCCGGCCATGCCAGGACCCCGATCACGACCAGGGCCAGGACCATCGGCACCACCGGCGCCTTCTGCAGCAGCCGGCCGTAGGAGGACCAGCGGCTCGCGTCGGGGTCGAACGGCTTGAGGTGGCGGGCCCACGGCATGCGCAGTCCCAGCGCGTGCGTCCCGAGCAGCGACAGGAGGGCGGGCAGGAAGAGCAGGGCGGAGACCATCACCATGAGCACCGCGACGCCCGCCGCGACGGCGAGGCCGTCGAAGAACCGGATGTTGAGCACGAACATGCCCAGCAGCGCCATGATCACGGTGCTGCCGGCGAACAGCACCGCTCGCCCAGCGGTGCGCACCGCGATGGTCGCGGCCTCCTTCGGGGGCTTGCCGTCCTGCACGCCCTGGCGGAACCGGTTGAGGATGAACAGCGCGTAGTCGATGCCGACGCCCATGCCGATCATCGCGGCCAGGGTCGGTGCGAAGCTCGCGACATCCAGGAACCGGGCGACGACCACGACGAGCAGCTGGCCCGCCACGAGGCCGGTGATGGCGACGATGATCGGCAGCCCGGCGGCGACCAACGACCCGAACGCGATGAGCAGGATGATGATCGCGGCGAGCAGGCCGATGGCCTCGCTGTCCGGCGCCGGGGCGCCCGCGCCTTCGAGGGCAGAGCCCTGGGCGCCGACCTCGAGCGTGTCGGTGTTGGCCGCCTTGAGGATGTCGTAGATGGCGTCGGCCTCGCTCGACGAGAGCGTGGGCTTGGCGACGGTCAGGGTCGCGTAGGCGATCCGCTCGTCCTCGGAGACCTGGCTCGTGGCCCGCTCGCTGGCCTTCGCCGCGTCCTGCAGGGTCCGCAGGTCGGACTGGAACGCTGCCCAGTCCTTCTCCAGCTCCCCGACCTGTCCGGGGATGCGCTCGGCGGCCGTGGCCAGGCTCGACGGGTCCGCCTTCGCCAGTGCGTCCAACGTGTCGGCCGGGAGCTGGGCGACCTTGTCCAGACCGCCGAACGCCGCGGTGACCTTGTCCGCGTCGTCCTTCGTGAAGCCGGGGATCTTCTTCCAGTCGTCGGAGCTGATCGAGGCCAGTCCGTCGAGCAGCGGCTTGGGCGCGGAGGCGAGCTTCGCGACGGCCGGCAAGGCCGCGGCGACCTTGCCGAGCTGGGCGGCGTCCACCGACTCGACGGGGACGAGGCGGGCGAGCAGCGGCCCGACCTGCGCGAGCTGCTCCGGCGTCATGCGCGCGGCCTTCGCGACCTTCTCGTTCACCTTGTCCGTGACGACCTGCTCGAGGGTCTTGTGCTCGACCTTCGGGCAGTTCGGTCCGAAGTCCTTGCGGTACGGCCCGACGACGCACGTCACGTCCGGGAGGGCCGCGAGCTGCGCGAGGACCGGGTCGATCGCCTTGCGGGTCGCGTCGTCTGTCGCCTTCCCCTCGGCGGGCCGCCAGACGACGGTGACGGTCGTGTCGTCGGTCGGCTTGGTCGACAGCTTCTGCAGCATGTCCTGCGCGACCGTCGACTCGACGCCCGGCAGGGCGAAGCTGTTGTTGAACTCACCGCCCAGCGCCTTCGCGGCGCCCCCGATGGCGACAAGGATGACGAACCAGGCGATCAGTGCCCAGACAGGTCGACGTACGGCCCAGCTGCTCATATGCGATGTCTCTCCTCGCCGACGCCCCCGTCGGTGGCGTCATTCTCACGGTTACGCGGGCGTAGGCCGGTGAGCCGTGGATACGCGGCGCGTCGCCCGTGGGATCGCCAGGCACGCGAGGCCGGCGGCGATCGCCAGCGCACCGGCGAGCAGCCAGGCGGCCAGGTAGTCACCGGTGGCCGTCCGGATCGCACCGGACGCCAGCGCCGCCGCGGCCGCACCGATCATGTGCGCGGCGAAGACCCAGCCCAACACGATGGCGCCGCGGTCGGCACCGAACGCCGCGCGGCTCAGGGCGACGGTCGGCGGGACTGTCGCCACCCAGTCGAGCCCGAAGAACACCATGACGACCAGGATCGGGGGAGCCACGTCAGGCCCGATGATGACCGGAAGGGCGAGCAGCGCGAGCCCGCGCAGGCAGTAGTAGACGACCAGCAGGTAGCGAGGGTCGAACCGATCGGTCAGCCAGCCGGACCCGGTCGTCCCGATGATGTCGAACACGCCGACGACGGCGAGCAGCCCCGCCGCGGTGGTCGCCCCCATCCCGTGGTCGTGCATCGCCGGGACGAAGTGCGTGCTGATGATGCCGTTGGTGGTCCACCCGCAGACGAAGAACGTGCCGGCGAGCAGCCAGAACACGCGCGACGCCGCCGCCGCGCGCAGGGTCGTGAGGGCCACGGCAGCAGCTCGCCAGCCGCTCCCGGTCGCGTTCTGCGCCGTCTCGTCCGCCGTCCGCTCCCCGGTCGCCCCGAACGGTCGCAGGCCGATCTGTGCCGGCCGGTCGCGCACCACGATCAGGACGAGCGGCACGAGTACGACGCACAGCACGGTGATCACGAGGGACGCGGACTGCCAGCCGCGATGCTCGACGAGCTGCGACAGGATCGGCAGGAAGATCAGCTGCCCGGTCGCGAACGCGGTGCCGAGAATCCCGAGCACGAGGCCCCGGTTCGTGGCGAACCACCGGTTCGCGATGAGCGCGGCCGTGACGAGGGCCGTGGACCCGACACCCAGCCCGACCAGGACGCCCCACAGCACGGTGAGCTGCCAGGCTGCCGTCATGAAGACCGTCAGGCCCGAGCCTGCGGCGATCAGGACGAGCGCCGTCGCCATGATCGCCCGGATGCCGAACCGCTCCATGAGTGCGGCCGCGAACGGGGCCGTCAGGCCGTAGAGCACGAGGTTGACGGCGACGGCGATGCTCGTCGCGTCCCGGCTCCATCCGTACGACTCCTCCAGCGGGACGACCATGACGCCGAACGAGGACCGGAACGCCGCCGAGGCGAGCAGCACCAGGAAGGTGACGAGGACGACCCACCACGCGCGGTGGATGCGGCCGAACCGACCGGTCACGACGAGTCGGCGCTCGCCGTGAGCCAGACCTTCCGCAGCGGCTCGTCGATGATCCACGTCGTCGGCGTCCCGGCGGCGAGGACGCCCACCGTGCCCGGGCGCAACGTCAGGGTCGACCCGTCCGGCAGCTCGACGCGCCCCGAGCCCGACAGGACGACGAACACCTCGTCCTGCTCGACGTCGGTCGAGGTCCCGACCGGGTGCTCCCAGACCCCGACCTCGCCGACGGTGGTGGAGGCGAGCCGGGCGACGCCGGTCCGGAGCGGGCCGTCGGGGCACTGGTCGTCCGCCAGGTCGGTCCAGTCCAGCGCGATGCCTGTCGCGTCGAAGGTGTGGTTCACGCCCCGCATCCTGCCGGACCCGATTCACCCCGAGTGGATGAGTCCGGCAGGCTTCGCCCGTGCGTCGATCTGCTGTGCGAACTCGGAGGCGGGCGATCTCGGCGATCGTCACGGTTGTCGTGCTGCTCGTGGTCGGCTGGCTCGTCGCCGGCCAGATCACGGCCGCGCTGCAGATGTCCGCGTCGCCGGACGTGGTCCCGGTCGAGAGCCTCCGGGCGGCGCCGGCCGGCACGTCGTCGCCCGACTACCCGGCCGTCGGGTCCGTGGTGCTCCCGTCGGACGACCCGCTGCTGGCGCTCGCCGCGCGCACGTACGCCGAGGCGGTCGGGGGGCGGACCGGGACGACGCCGCGCGTGGTGGTCGGGACCGCCGACGATCCGGCTGCGACCACGGTCCTGCTCGGCGCGGCCGGCACCGGCGACCAGGGGTACCGGCTGACGTCCCGCGGCAGCGGAGTCACCGTGGAGGCCGCGGACCGCACCGGTGCCGCCGCCGGACTGTTCCAGCTCGCAGACCGCATGCGGGCGGGCGAGCCGTTGCCCCCGTTCGACGGCACCGTCGTCGGGCCGCGCCTCGGGCTGAGGATGCTCGACTCGGGGGCGATCGGGGTGACCCCCGACCCGCAGGCGTGGGCGGCCGGCACGGACTACTCGCACAACAACCACGCCTTCGCGGACGTGATGCTTCCCGACGCCCCGTACGTCGACCAGGCAGCACTCGCGGCGGCGACCGACGACTTCACGGCGTTCGTCGACCACGGGGTCGCTCAGGGCTACAACGCCCTCGCGATCAACGGCTTCCTGGAGTACCTGACCTTCTCCGAGGTGGGAGACGGCAACCAGGTCTACGCCCCCGGCGACCCGCACCGCGAACGGGCGATCGCGCTGCGTGAGGCCTTCGGCCCGATGCTGCAGTACGCGCACGAGATGGGCATGAAGCTCTACCTGAAGACCGACATGCTCGCGCTCACCACACCGTTGGAGGACTACCTGACCCGGACCCTCGGGTCGGTCGATGCAGAAGACCCACGGCTGTGGTCGGTCTACCAGGCGGGCCTGGACGAGCTGCTGGCAGAGATGCCGTACGTGGACGGCGTGATGCTGCGGATCGGCGAGGCCGGATCCGTGTACGACCTGCCGGGATGGGACTACTACTCGCGACTGGCCGTGACCACGCCGGACGCGGTGCGCCACATGCTCACGGCGTTCACCGACACCGCGGCGCAGCACGACCGGGAGATCATCTTCCGCACCTGGAGCGTGGGCGTCGGCGACGTCGGGGACATGCACACCAACGCCGACTCGTACCAGCGCGTCCTCGGCGGTATCGACGCGCCGAACCTCATCGTCTCGACGAAGTACACGCTCGGCGACTTCTACAGCCACCTGCCGCTGAACTCCACCCTCGAGTCCGGAAGCCAGCGACGGATCGTCGAGTTCCAGGGTCGTCGTGAGTTCGAGGACTACGGCGCCCTCCCCAACGACCTCACGTCCCTGCACCAGGACGCGCTGCGGACCTTCCTGGCAGCCAACCCGAACGTCGAGGGCGTGTGGCAGTGGACCCAGGACGGAGGTCCGTGGCGCGCCGGCCCGATGACGCTGTACCTCAAGACGGGGTTCTGGCAGCTCTACGACCTCCAGGCGTACGCGATGGGCCGCCTCGCGTGGGACCCGGACGCGGACGCGGCGCAGATCACGTCGGACTGGGCCCGGCAGACGTTCTCTGACGACCCCGCGACCGTCGAGGCCATCGCCCAGGCGATGGCGCTGTCACGGGACGCGGTCACGAAGGGCTTGTACATCGGTCCGTACGCCGACCAGAAGGTCGCGGCCCTCGGGCTCGAGCCGCCGCCGATGATGTGGATCTTCGAGTGGGACATCGTCACCGGTGACAGCGCCACGCTCGGGACGGTGTACGACCTGAGCAAGGACCAACTCGACGAGGCGATCTCCGAAGGAGCTCAGGCGGTGGCCCTCGCCGAGCAGATGCGCGACCTCGTCGCCGGAACCGATCCGGCGACCTGGCGGGACCCCGCCCTACGCGAGCACTTCCTGGCGACGCTCGACTACCAGGTGGACCTGTTCCGAACCCTCGGGGCGTACCGGGAGATGTTCCTGCGCCACCAGGAGTGGCTAGACACCGGCAGCGACCTGGCCGCGCAGGCGTGGTCGCAGGCGCGCGACGCGTACGTCGTAGCCCGCGACGAGCACGTCGCCCGCTACACCGGAGACGTCGACCTCCCGCCGTACCAGTTCACCGCGGCCGACATCGGGCTCGCGCACGCCGAACGGGACGTGCCGATGGCCTGGGTAGCGCGGGGACTGCTGGTGCTCCTGATCGCGCTCGTGCTCTTGGGCACGCGCGCGGGCCAGCGCCTCCTGCGGGGCGGGACGCTCCCGGGGGCCGCGGCGCTGCGCGCGCTGTGGATCGGGTCGACGCGTCCGTGGCGACTGCGCTCGCCCGCTGCTGCTGGTCGGTTCGACCGGGTGGTCGTCTGGGCGCTGCCTGCCCTGGCGATCGTGCTCAGCCGGCTGGCCTACACGTGGTTCGACGCGCCGGCGCACCTCGTGCTGGTGCTCGGGGCGTGGCTGCTGTTCGCCGTGGTGCTCCGGCTCTCCGTCCGCGGACGGGACCCGTGGCTCCTGTGGGCGGCGGTCGGGGGAGCGGCGATCCTGCGCTCCGTGCTGCTGCTCGCGGCGCTCGTGGCCCGCGGTCCCGGCGGCTACTGGTTCGCGTTCTGGACCCGACCGGAGGCGCGCACCGTGTACGTGACGCTCGCGTTCGCGGCGTTCTGCTGGGTCCTCGTCGTCGCCTGGCTCGTCCTGCGCGACGGGTACGGGCTGACGCGTCGGGGCGCGTGGGGTCGGCTGCTCGCAGCGGCCGGAACGCCGGTCCTCGTGCTCGGCGGGCTGGTCGCCGCGATCGGGCTGGAGGCCGCATTGACCGCGTGGAACGATCAGCTGGCGCTGCTTCCGTGGGGCCTGTCGCGGATCCTCGGCGTCACGACCTACCTGGGCATCCCGACCGATCTCCCGGTGTACGCGGCCGGTCTCGGCGGAGTGCTGCTCGTGGTGGGTCTGACCCTGTGGTGGGGGAGCCGGCGTCGCGACCGGCGAGCGGTGCCCGCGACGGGAGCGGAGGCCTGATGGCGAGTCGGCGGGTTCCGCGGCCGGGAGAGGTGCTGCCGTTGCTCGGGGCGCCGGACTGGTCGCGCTCGTGGCGGCAGCGGCGGCTGGATCGCTGCGCCAGCGTCTGGGACGTTCGCGCGTTGGCGCGTCGTCGGACCCCGAGGGCGGTGTTCGACTACACGGACGGCGCGGCCATGTCGGAGTCGAGCCTGCGCCGCAGCCGTGAGGCGTACCGACGCGTCGAGCTGACCGCGCGCGTGCTGCGCGACGTGTCCGACGTCGACACGTCGATCGACCTCCTGGGGGCGCGGTCGGAGCTGCCCTTCGCTCTCGCGCCGACGGGGTTCACGCGGATGATGAACCACGAGGGCGAGCCCGCGGTTGCGCGCGTCGCGGCGCGGGCGGGGATCCCGTACGGCCTGTCGACGCTGGGTACGACGAGCATCGAGGCGCTCGCCGCGGCGAGCCCCCCGACGCGTCGTTGGTTCCAGCTCTACGTCAACCGGGACCGTGCGCAGGCCGAGGACCTCATGCGCCGAGCCGACGCGGCCGGGTACGACACGCTGATCCTCACGGTCGACGCGGCTGTCGGCGGCATCCGCCGGCGCGAGGTCCGCAACGGGCTGACGATCCCGCCGCAGCTGTCGGTCGCGACCATGGCCGAGATGGCCCTGTACCCGCGCTGGTGGTTCAACGTGCTGACGACGGCGCCGCTGACCTTCGCGAGCCTGTCGACGACCGGCGGGACGGTCGGGGACCTGCTGACGCGCGTGTTCGACCCGTCGGTGACGTGGGACGACATCGCGTGGCTGCGCGCGCACTGGTCGGGTCGGGTGATGGTGAAGGGCATCCAGTCACTCGACGATGCGGTGATCGCGGCGGACCACGGTGTCGACGCGGTCGTGCTGTCCAACCACGGCGGTCGGCAGCTGGACCTGGGCGGCGCGCCGCTGGAGCTGCTGCCAGAGGTGGTGGCACGCGTCGGCGAGCGCACGGAGGTGTACGTCGACGGCGGGATCATGAGCGGCACCGACATCGTCGCGGCGCTGGCGTTCGGGGCCCGGGGGGTCCTGGTGGGCCGGGCCTATCTCTACGGCCTCATGGCCGGGGGCCAGGCCGGGGTCGAGCGC
>JAFIHP010000074.1 GCA_017849335.1 Actinomycetales bacterium
ACCGGACGTCTGTCGAGCGCCGACCCCAATCTGCAGAACATCCCGATCCGCACCGACGCCGGGCGCCGGATCCGCGGCTGCTTCGTCGTGGGTGCCGGCTTCGAGTCGCTCATGACCGCCGACTACAGCCAGATCGAGATGCGGATCATGGCCCACTTGTCCGCCGACGACGGGTTGATCGAGGCGTTCCGCAGTGGCGAGGACCTGCACACGACGGTGGCCAGCCGGGTCTTCGGCGTGGAGCCGGCCGCGGTCGACGCCGAGCTGCGCCGACGGATCAAGGCGATGTCCTACGGCCTGGCGTACGGGCTGTCAGCCTTCGGCCTGTCCCAGCAGCTGGGGATCAGCCCCGACGAGGCGCGTCGGCTGATGGAGGAGTACTTCGGGCGGTTCGGCGGCGTGCGCGACTACCTCGCCGACGTCGTGGAGCGGGCGCGGATCGACGGGTACACCGCCACGATGCTGGGCCGACGCCGCTATCTGCCCGACCTCACCAGCGACAACCGACAGCGCCGGGAGATGGCTGAGCGCATGGCGCTGAACGCGCCGATCCAGGGGACCGCCGCCGACATCGTCAAGGTCGCGATGCTGGCCGTGGAGTCCGAGCTGGCGTCGGGGGGACTGCGCAGCCGCATGCTCCTGCAGGTGCACGACGAGCTGGTCCTGGAAGTGGCTCCCGGTGAGCACGACGCGCTCGAGGCCCTGGTGCGCCGGGCCATGGGATCGGCCGTCGAGCTCTCCGTCCCGCTCGACGTGTCCGTCGGGTTCGGTACGTCCTGGCAGGACGCCGCGCACTGACGTCAAAAGGGGCGAAACGGGCGGATTCGACCAGGGCTTCCTCGGCGAGTAGCCTTGGCGGGTTCCGTGTCCGCGGATCATCCCTACAACACATCGGATCCCCTACTTCATGACCATCTCTACTGCTGTCGCGGCCCCGCAGGTCGCGGTCAACGACATCGGCTCGGCCGAGGACTTCCTCGCGGCGATCGACGCGACCATCAAGTACTTCAACGACGGCGACATCGTCGAGGGCACCATCGTCAAGGTGGACCGGGACGAGGGCCTGCTGGACATCGGCTACAAGACCGAGGGCGTCATCCCGTCGCGCGAGCTGAGCATCAAGCACGACGTCGACCCCAGCGAGGTCGTCTCCGTGGGTGACCACGTCGAGGCCCTGGTCCTCACCAAGGAGGACAAGGAAGGCCGGCTGATCCTGTCCAAGAAGCGCGCCCAGTACGAGCGCGCCTGGGGCACGATCGAGCGGATCAAGGACGAGGACGGCGTGGTCGAGGGCCAGGTCATCGAGGTCGTCAAGGGCGGCCTGATCCTGGACATCGGCCTGCGCGGCTTCCTCCCGGCGTCGCTGGTGGAGATGCGCCGCGTGCGCGACCTGCAGCCGTACGTCGGCAAGACCCTCGAGGCCAAGATCATCGAACTCGACAAGAACCGCAACAACGTGGTCCTGTCGCGCCGTGCGTGGCTCGAGCAGACGCAGAGCGAGGTGCGCCCGACGTTCCTCACGCAGCTGCAGAAGGGCCAGATCCGCACCGGCGTCGTGTCGAGCATCGTCAACTTCGGTGCCTTCGTCGACCTCGGCGGCGTCGACGGCCTGGTGCACGTCTCCGAGCTGTCCTGGAAGCACATCGACCACCCGTCCGAGGTCGTCGAGGTCGGCCAGGAGGTCACGGTCGAGGTGCTCGACGTCGACATGGACCGCGAGCGGGTCTCGCTGTCGCTGAAGGCGACGCAGGAGGATCCGTGGCAGCACTTCGCGCGGACCCACCAGATCGGCCAGGTCGTGCCGGGCAAGGTCACCAAGCTCGCCCCGCCCGGCGCGGCCGTGCGCGTCGAGGAGGGCGTCGAAGGCCTGGTGCACATCTCCGAGCTGGCCGAGCGCCACATCGAGCTGCCCGAGCAGATCGTCCAGGTCAACGACGACATCTTCGTGCGGGTCATCGACATCGACCTGGAGCGCCGTCGGATCTCGCTGTCGCTCAAGCAGGCCAACGACTCGGCCGAGGGCGTGGGCGCGGAGGAGTTCGACCCGTACCTGTACGGCATGGCGCCGGCGTTCAACGAGGCCGGCGAGTACATCGGCCCCGACGGCTTCGACCCGGAGACCGGCGAGTGGAAGGCCGGCTCGGAGGACCAGCGGATCGAGTGGGAGCGGCAGTACGCCGAGGCCCACTCCCGCTGGGAGGCGCATCGCAAGCAGGTCGACGAGGCTCGTGCGGCGGAGCAGGCGGCCGCGATCGCGGCGGGCGACGTCCCCTCGTCGTACTCCTCGACCGGCGGCGACGCCGAGGGCACGCTCGCCTCGGACGAGGCGCTGCAGGCCCTGCGCGACAAGCTCACGGGCGAGTAGCCACACGCACCACGAAGCGGGCCGTCACCTCCGGGTGGCGGCCCGCTTCACGTTCCCCACCCCGTCCCCCCGGTGTTGAGGTTGGTGGCGGTCCCGGAGGCGGCCAACCGCCACCAACCTCAACGCCCGCGGCTATCGTCGATGCATGGTTCGCATCGGCCTCACGGGCGGGATCGGCTCCGGCAAGTCGACCGTCGCCGCCATGCTCGCCGAGCGCGGGGCGACGGTGATCGACGCGGACGCCATCGCCCGGGAGCTCGTGGAGCCGGGCGGCGTGGCCCTGGCCGAGCTCGTCACGGAGTTCGGACCGCGGATCCTCACCGACAGCGGCACCCTGAGTCGGGGCGAGCTCGCGGCGCTGGCGTTCAGCGACCCGCGGGCGACCGGCCGCCTCAACGCGATCATGCACCCGCTCATCCGGCAGGAGGCGGCGCGCCAGCTCTCGGCGAGCGCGTCCGACGTGGTGGTGTACGACATGCCGCTGCTGGTCGAGACCGGCCAGGCCGATCTGGTCGACCTCGTCGTCGTCGTCGACGTGCCGGAGGCCGTCCAGGTCGACCGCGCCGTCCGCCTGCGCGGGCTGGACGAGCAGGACGTACGTCGCCGGATGGAGGTCCAAGCGTCCCGCCCGGACCGGCTCCGGGCGGCGGACGTGGTGGTCGACAACAGCGGCGATCTCGCCGCGACGGCCTCGCAGGTCGACGCTCTCTGGCGTCGCCTGGCCATGTCGGACGGATCGAATACGGTGGACGGGTGACCCGTCCGGTAACCGATCTCCAGCGCCGGGTGGCGCCGTTCACCGTCAAGGCCCCGTACGAGCCGTCCGGCGACCAGCCCGAGGCGATCGCCGACCTGGCGGCCAGGATCCGGGCCGGGGAGCAGGACGTCGTCCTCCTCGGCGCGACCGGTACCGGCAAGAGCGCGACCACCGCCTGGCTGGTCGAGGAGCTCCAGCGTCCGACGCTGGTGATGGCTCCGAACAAGACGCTGGCCGCGCAGCTGACCTCCGAGTTCCGCGAGCTGCTTCCGGACAACGCCGTCGAGTACTTCGTGTCGTACTACGACTACTACCAGCCCGAGGCGTACATCCCGCAGTCGGACACCTACATCGAGAAGGACTCCTCGATCAACGAGGAGGTGGAACGCCTTCGGCACTCGGCGACGAACAGCCTGCTGACCCGGCGCGACGTCATCGTCGTGGCGACGGTGTCGGCCATCTACGGACTCGGCACCCCGCAGGAGTACGTCGATCGCATGGTGCGGCTGCGGGTCGGCGACGAGGTGGACCGCGACACGCTCCTTCGCCGGCTGGTCGACATCCAGTACGCCCGCAACGACATCGCGTTCACGCGCGGCACGTTCCGCGTCCGCGGCGACACGATCGAGGTGTTCCCCGTCTACGAGGAGCATCCGGTCCGAATCGAGCTGTTCGGCGACGAGATCGAGCGCCTGATGACCTTGCACCCCGTCACCGGGGAGATCCTCACCGAGGACCCGGAGATGTACGTGTTCCCGGCCACCCACTACGTCGCCGGGCCCGAGCGCATGGAGCGTGCCATCGCCGGGATCGAGACCGAGCTCGAGGCACGGCTCGCCGAGCTGGAGCGTCAGGGCAAGCTGCTGGAGGCGCAGCGCCTTCGGATGCGGACGACGTACGACATCGAGATGATGCGCCAGGTCGGTTCCTGCGCGGGCATCGAGAACTACTCACGGCACATCGACGGCCGCGAGCCCGGCAGCGCCCCGAACTGCCTGCTCGACTACTTCCCGGAGGACTTCCTCCTGGTCATCGACGAGTCGCACGTGACCGTCCCGCAGATCGGGGCGATGTACGAGGGCGACATGAGCCGCAAGCGCACCCTCGTCGACCACGGGTTCCGGCTGCCGAGTGCGATCGACAACCGGCCGCTGCGCTGGGACGAGTTCGTGGAGCGGATCGGACAGACCGTGTACCTGTCGGCCACGCCCGGTTCGTACGAGCTCGGTCGCACCGGTGGAGAGTTCGTCGAGCAGGTCATCCGGCCCACGGGACTGGTCGATCCGGAGATCGTCGTGAAGCCCACCAAGGGCCAGATCGACGACCTGATGGCCGAGATCCGGGAGCGGACGCAGCGCGACGAGCGGGTGCTGGTCACGACGCTCACCAAGCGGATGGCCGAGGACCTCACCGACTACCTGCTCGAGCACGGCGTCCGGGTCCAGTACCTGCATTCGGAGGTCGACACCCTGCGGCGCGTCGAGTTGCTGCGCGACCTGCGCCTGGGCGTCTTCGACGTGCTCGTCGGCATCAACCTGCTCCGCGAGGGGCTCGACCTCCCCGAGGTCTCGCTGGTCTCGATCCTCGACGCGGACAAGGAAGGGTTCCTCCGCTCGGAGACCTCGCTCATCCAGACGCTCGGCCGCGCCGCACGCAACGTGTCCGGCCAGGTCCACATGTACGCCGACAAGATCACCCCCTCGATGGCGGAGGCGATCGACGAGACGACCCGCCGACGGGCCAAGCAGCAGGCCTACAACGCGGAGCACGGGGTCGACCCGCAGCCGCTGCGCAAGCGCATCGCCGACATCACTGAGCTGCTGGCCCGGGAGGACGCTGACACCGCCGAGCTGCTGGCGGCCCCGGCCGGCGGGAGTCGCCGTGACTCGGGCAAGCGGTCCGGGCGCTCGCTGGCCGGCGACGAGCTCCTGACCTTGATCGAGGACCTCACCGCGCAGATGCACCAGGCGGCCGGGGAGCTGCAGTTCGAGCTCGCGGCCCGACTGCGCGATGAGGTCGCGGACCTGAAGAAGGAGCTGCGGGGGATGCGCGAGGCGGGCACCGCGTGATGGACGTCCCCGCCTGGCTCTGGGGGGCGACGATCGTCGGCCTCGTCGGGGTCATCTGCCTCGATCTGGTGATCGTCGACCGGCACCCCCACGCCTTCGGGCCGAAGCAGGCGGCCCGCTGGGTCGTCGTCTACGTCACGCTGGCGCTGCTGTTCGCGGCGTTCGTGGCGTGGTACTTCGGCACGACGTACGCGGGGCAGTTCGTGGCCGGCTACCTCATGGAGTACTCGCTCAGCGTCGACAACCTGTTCGTGTTCATGGTGATCATGACCTCGTTCGCCGTGCCCGCGGAGCTGCAGCACCGGGTCCTGCTCGTGGGCGTCGTCATCGCGCTGGCGCTGCGTGCCGTGCTGATCGTGCTCGGGGCGACGCTGATCGAGCGGTTCGCCGGCACGTTCTTCCTCTTCGGCGCCTTCCTGCTGTTCACCGCCTGGCAGGTCTGGCGCTCGGGCGACGAGGAGCCCGATCCGGAGGGGAACGGGTTCGTCCGCTGGGTGGGCTCGCGGCTGCCCACGTCGCCGCACTACGACGGGAGCCGGCTGACCACGCTGGTCGCCGGACGTCGAGCGCTGACGCCGATGGCCCTGGTGATGCTGGCCATCGGCACGACGGACCTGCTGTTCGCACTCGACTCGATCCCGGCCGTCTTCGGGATCACGAGCGAGGCGTACCTCGTGTTCACGGTGAACGCCTTCGCCCTCATGGGCCTGCGGCAGCTGTACTTCCTGCTCCAGGGTCTCCTGGGCCGATTGGCGTACCTCAACCGCGGGCTCGCGGTGATCCTGGCCTTCATCGGCGTGAAGCTCCTACTCGAGGCGCTGCACGCCACGACCGACTTCCACGTGCCCGTCATTCCCATCTGGTTCTCGCTGGTGTTCATCGTCGGTGTCCTGGCGGTGACCACGGCCGTGAGCGTCTACGCGACCCGCAACGACGGCAGGACCGACACGCCGGCCGCCAGCTGACCGGACCGGATTTCGCTCCTCAGCCTCCGCTCAGACATGATGGACGGGTGGACGTAACTCTCGGCCTGTGGGCCGTGACGATCGCCGGCATCATCGGACTGATCGTCCTGGACTTCGTGACCGTCAGCCACAAGCCGCACGAGGTGCGGTTCAGGGAAGCGCTGCTGTGGTCGATCTTCTACATCGGCATCGCGGTCGCGTTCGGCGTCGGCATGTGGCTGTGGCAGGGCGGCGACATCGGCACGCACTACTTCGCCGCGTACCTGGTGGAGAAGTCGCTGAGCGTCGACAACCTCTTCGTGTTCATCATCATCCTCACGCAGTTCGCCGTGCCGGCCGAGCTGCACCAGCGCGTGCTCCTCGTCGGGGTCGTGCTCGCCCTGGTCCTGCGGGCGGCGTTCATCGCCGTGGGTGCCGCGGCGCTGGCGACGTTCGCGTTCACGTTCGTCATCTTCGGCGCGATCCTCATCTGGACGGGAATCCAGCTCGCCCGTCATCGCAACGAGGACCCGGAACCGAAGGACAACGCGGTCGTCCGGCTCGCGCGCAAGCGGTTCGCGTTCAGCGACGACTTCGACGGCACCCGGATGTTCACCCAGGTCGACGGCCGGCGGATGGCCACCCCGATGCTGCTGGTCATCGTCGCGATCGGCTCGACCGACCTGCTCTTCGCGCTCGACTCGATCCCCGCCACCTTCGGGGTCACCCAGATCCCGTACCTCGTCTTCGCGGCGAACGCGTTCGCGCTGCTCGGTCTGCGCGCCCTGTACTTCCTGCTCAAGGGCCTGCTGGACAAGCTGGTCTACCTGTCGACGGGCCTGGCCGTCATCCTGGTGTTCATCGGCATCAAGCTCGTCCTGACCTACCTGCACGAGTTGAACCCGTCGATCCCGCACGTCTCGACCGTCCAGAGCCTGGTGTTCATCGTGGTCGTCCTGGTGATCGTCACCGTCGCGTCGTGGCTGAAGGTGCGCAAGGACCCGACGGCGGTCGCCCATGCCGGTCGGATGACCGGCAGTGACCCCGAGGACGGCGCGACGGCCGGCGACTGATCGGGCGGCTCAGACCTCGGCGCGCAGGTCGCGGTCCGTGCGTCGCCAGCGCGACCACGCGGCGACCGCGCCCACGCCGAGCACGAGGGTCGGCACGCCGTAGGCCAGCCAGGCCCAGACACTGACCTGGTCGCCGTCGATCGAGTTGACGATGCCCCAGACGATCCAGCCGACGACGACCGCCCAGATCACCAGCAGCGCGACCCACAGCTGCATCGCGCGCTTGGCCCGGTCGCGCTCGCGGAGGGTCGCCTGGATCTGGCGCTCGTTCATCACCAGCCCCGTTCGCGCCACTCGGCGAGGTTCGGGCGCTGCTCGCCCACGGTCGTGTCCCAGCCGTGACCGGGGTAGACCCATGTCTCGTCGGGCAGGCGGTCGAACACCCGCTCGACGACGCCCGTGTACAGGGAGTCGAACTCCTCCGGCGTGTTCGTCTTGCCGACGCCGCCCGGGAACAGGCAGTCGCCGGTGATCAGGTGCGGGGCGCCCTCAGGGTCGTCGTACAGGAGGGCGACCGAGCCGGGCGTGTGTCCGACGAGGTGGATCGCCTCGAGGCGGGCGGCCCCGACCTCGATCTGGTCGCCGTCGACGAGGAGCACGTCTGTCGGGACGGGGATGCCGGGCGCGTCGAGCTCGTGGGCGATGGTCGTGGCGCCGGTGGCCGCGACGACCTCGGCCAGGCCCTGCCAGTGGTCGGGGTGCCGGTGCGTCGTCACCACGGCTGTGATGCCGTCGGGCCCGATCAGCTCCAGCAGTCGCGCGGGCTCGGCGGCGGCGTCGACGAGGACCTGCTGCCCGGTCACCCGGCAGCGCAGCAGGTAGGCGTTGTTGTCGAAGGGACCCACGGCCAGCTTGCTGATGACCAGTCCGGTGAGCTCGTGGACGTCTGCCGGTCCACCGACTGTCACCCGGCCGTTGTACATTCGATCCTCCGTTCGAATACGTGCTGCACCCTACCGTCCGAAAGGGATCCGTGTGAGCGAGCGACTCGTCGTGCGCGGGGCGCGTGAGCACAACCTCAAGGACGTCTCGCTGGACCTTCCACGGGACGCGTTGATCGTGTTCACCGGCCTGTCCGGGTCAGGCAAGTCCAGCCTGGCGTTCGACACGATCTTCGCCGAGGGACAGCGGCGGTACGTCGAAAGCCTCTCGTCGTACGCCCGCCAGTTCCTCGGCCAGATGGACAAGCCGGACGTCGACTTCATCGAGGGACTGTCCCCGGCCGTGTCGATCGACCAGAAGTCGACCTCCCGCAACCCCCGGTCGACGGTCGGCACCATCACGGAGGTCTACGACTATCTGCGCCTGCTGTACGCGCGGATCGGCGTCCCGCACTGCCCGGTGTGCGGCGACGTGATCGCCCGTCAGACCCCGCAGCAGATCGTCGACCAGGTGCTCGAGCTGCCCGCCGGCACGCGGTTCCAGGTGCTCGCGCCCGTCATCCGCGAGCGCAAGGGGGAGTACGCCGACCTCTTCCGACAGCTGCAGACCCAGGGGTACTCCCGCGTCCGCGTCGACGGTGTGGTCGTCGGCCTCGACGAGGTGCCCACGCTGAAGAAGGCCGAGAAGCACACCATCGAGGTCGTCGTGGACCGGCTGACCGTGAAGCCGGAGTCCCGGCGGCGACTGACCGACTCGGTCTAGACGGCGCTCGGCCTGGCCGCCGGCCTCGTCGTGCTCGAGTTCGTCGACCTCGACGAGTCGGACCCCGAGCGCGAGCGTACGTTCAGCGAGCACCTCGCATGCGCGCGCGACGGCCTGTCGTTCGAGGAGCTCGAGCCGCGGTCCTTCTCGTTCAACTCCCCGTTCGGCGCCTGCCCGGAGTGCACGGGCCTGGGCACCCGGCGCGAGGTCGACCCCTCCCTGGTCGTGCCCGACGAGGACCTCACGTTGGCCGAGGGAGCCCTGGCGCCGTGGTCGCGCGGCCAGGTGTCGGACTACTTCGGCCGCCTGCTCGACGCGATGTGCGACGAGCTCGGCATCGACATGGACACCCCGTGGCGGTCGCTGCCCGCGAAGGCCCGGTCGGTGCTGCTCAACGGCAGCCCGACGGAGATCCACGTCCGGTACAAGAACCGGTACGGGCGTCAGCGCGCGTACTACACCGCCTACGAGGGCGTCATTCCCTTCGTCCAGCGACGGCACGCCGAGGCCGACAGCGACTCGACGCGCGAGCGGTTCGAGGGCTACATGCGCGAGGTGCCCTGTCCGGCGTGCGGCGGGGCGCGGCTCAAGCCGATCTCGCTGGCCGTGACGATCGCCGACCGCTCGATCGCCGACATCGCCGGCCTGCCGATCGGCGACGCGGCCGCCCTCCTGGCGACGATGACCTTGTCCGACCGCGACGCCGCGATCGCCAGCCGGGTCCTCAAGGAGGTCAACGAGCGGCTGGCGTTCCTGATCGACGTCGGCCTGCACTACCTGTCCCTCGACCGACCTGCCGCCACCCTGGCTGGTGGCGAGGCGCAGCGGATCCGGCTGGCGACCCGGATCGGCTCGGGGCTGGTCGGGGTCCTCTACGTGCTCGACGAGCCGAGTATCGGCCTGCATCAGCGCGACAACCACCGGCTCATCGAGACCCTCGTCCGTCTCCGTGACCTCGGCAACACGCTCATCGTCATCGAGCACGACGAGGACACGATCCGCACCGCCGACTGGGGCGTCGACATCGGTCCGGGAGCGGGCGAGCACGGGGGCCAGGTGGTCGTCAGCGGCACGGTCGACGAGCTGCTGGAGAGCGCTGACTCGATGACCGGGCAGTACCTGAGCGGTCGTCGCTCGATCGCGGTGCCGGAGGTCCGTCGCCCGCACGACGGCCGGGAGATCACCGTCCATCGGGCGACCGAGCACAACCTGCGCGACGTGACGGTCTCGTTCCCGTTGGGCAACCTCGTCGCCGTGACGGGGGTCAGCGGCTCCGGCAAGTCGACGCTGGTCAACGACGTGCTGTTCAACGTGCTCGCGCGCGACCTCAACGGCGCCCGGACGGTGCCCGGACGGCACAAGCGCGTCACGGGCCTGGACCAGGTCGACAAGGTCGTGCACGTCGACCAGAGCCCGATCGGACGGACCCCGCGAAGCAACCCCGCCACGTATACCGGCGTGTTCGACCACATCCGGCGGCTGTTCTCCGAGACGCCGGAAGCCAAGGTCCGGGGCTACCAGCAGGGCCGGTTCTCCTTCAACGTGAAGGGTGGCCGCTGCGAGGCGTGCTCCGGCGACGGCACGATCAAGATCGAGATGAACTTCCTCCCGGACGTCTACGTCCCGTGCGAGGTGTGCCACGGGGCCCGCTACAACCGGGAGACCCTGGAGGTCCACTACAAGGGCAAGACGATCGCGGAGGTCCTGGACCTCCCGATCGAGGAGGCGCTGGAGTTCTTCGCGGCGGTGCCCGCGATCGCCCGGCACCTGGCGACGCTCGTGGACGTCGGCCTGGGCTACGTGCGGATGGGCCAGCCGGCGCCGACCCTGGCCGGCGGCGAGGCGCAGCGGGTCAAGCTCGCGGCGGAGCTGCAGAAGAGGTCGACCGGCCGCACCATCTACGTGCTCGACGAACCCACCACCGGCCTGCACTTCGAGGACATCCGCAAGCTGCTCGGGGTGCTGCAGAGCCTGGTCGACAAGGGCAACTCGGTGATCGTCATCGAGCACAACCTCGACGTGATCAAGACCGCGGACTGG
>JAFIHP010000075.1 GCA_017849335.1 Actinomycetales bacterium
ATGACCAGCGAGACTCGTTCGCCTCGTGCAGCCGCGCGAGGAGCGCGTGTGCCGCGGCGGCGTCGGTGTCCGCGAGAACGAGCACGAACTCGTCGCCGCCGGTCCGGGCGAGGATGTCGGTCGAGCGCAGGGTCCGGCTCCAGGCGTCGACCAGGTCGGAAAGCAACGTGTCGCCGGCCGCATGCCCATGGCGGTCGTTGTAGCCCTTGAAGTCGTTGAGGTCGATCGCGACCACGCTGATTCGGCGATCGACGCGCAGGGTCAGGGAGTGCATGAGGTTCGCTGCCTCGGTCAGGCCGCGGCGGTTGAGGACCCCGGTCAGCGGGTCGCGGATGGCCGCGGCCGCGAGCATCGCCGACACGCGCCAGGCCATCCACGCGAGCGCGATGATCGTGACGACCGCGGTCGCGGCGTAGACGGGCGACTCCAGTCCCTGTGTGGTCATGGCGACGGCCACCATCAGCACGGCCATTAGGCCGACCTGGGCGACCACGTGACGGACGGGCAGGAAGAACCCGCAGAAGACGGCGACCAGGCATAGCCCCATCGCGGCGGCGAACATGCCGCCGGCGCTCGCGTTGCTGAACGCGGCAGCGCTGACGGCGAGGGTGAGCAGGACGACCCAGAGGTCGATGAACCACGGGTTCAGACGGGGCAGGGCCCACAAGGTGATGCCGGCGAGCACGGCCAGGATGCCCCCCGCCGCCGCGAGCATGTCGGGCTGATAGGTGCTCGAGGACGGCCAGATCGCGAAGCAGATGCACTCGGCGGCGCCCAGCGAGATGAGCACGGCCAACGCAGTGGCGGCCGTCTGCCGGCCCAGGGCGGCACCACCGATGGAGCCCCCTGCGAACATGACCGACCTCCCTGGCGCCGCCAGGCTACGGGGAAATCGGGCCGAGCGGAACCTCAGTCGACCTCAGCGCACAGCTGGAGTGCCGGGATCCACTCGCTGCCGGGTGGGCAGCTCGGGGTGGGTGTCGGTGTCGGGGTCGGGGTCGGCGTCGGCGTGCTGGGCTTTGATCCGGCCGCGGTCACCGTGATCGTGATCGTCGCGAACCCGATCGTGCCGCTCGTCGACGTCGCCTGCACCAGGACGGGCGTCGCCGCGGTCACGGCGGCGGGCGTGCCCGAGACCACGCCCGTCGACGGGTTCAGGCTCAGGCCCTGCGGCAGCGCGTTCGACCCGACAACGGCGTACGTGAGGCCGGGGGAGGGTCCGAATCCGGTCGAGGTGAAGGCCGTGGTGGGCGTGATGGCCGTGCCGACCACGCCCGCCACGTTCGCCGTCGCCGGGGACAGAGCGCCCCGCACGGTCAGCCACACGGTGGCCGATCCGGTCGCGCCGCTCGCATCCGTCGCCGTCACGCGGTACGCCTGCGCGATGCTCGCCGTCTGCGGCATCGTGCCGCGGATCTGACCGGTCCCGGAGTCGACAGTCAGCCCTCCGGGCAGCGCCGGATCGACCGCGAAGGTCACGGGCTGCTGCCACGCGTCGCCCAGCGTGTAGGCCTGCGGAGCGGGCGTCGCCGCGGAGGCGCGCTGACCCACGGTGCCCGAGATGTTCTGAACGGACGGAGTCAGCGAGTAGTCGCCGACGGTGATCGTGGCGTACGCCGTCGCGGTCGTCCCACCGGACGAGGCGGTGACGGTGTAGATGGTGCGCGGACTCGCCGCGGTGGGCGTCCCGGAGATCGCGCCGGTGGTCGCGTCCAGGCTCAGCCCGGCCTGCAGGGCCGGCGCGACGGTGTATCGCGGAGGACGGGGGAACCCGATGGCCGTGGGCGTCACGTAGTCGTTGGTGATGCCCGCCGGCGGCTGGGTGCCCGCCGCGAGAACCGTGACCGACTGGCCGACGGCGAGCTTGAGGCTCTGGGGGCTTGGCGCGATCGTGGCGCAGCCGTCGGGGTCTCCGACCGACACGACCCACGAGCGGGCGGAGTTGGTGCCGATGGCGGGGCTCAGCGAGCTGTCGAGGAAGGTGTCGCTGTAGGCCGTCCCGTAGGCGCCGCTCGCGCCGCCGCCACCGGACGACACGGCACGGACGAGGGCGTCGTACGCGTTCCACGACCCGTTCGGTGCGCCGGCATTGGCGTAGGCCGCCGTCTTCGGGTCGAGGGTGAAGTAGGACGCGTCCGGACCGGTGCTCGTGCCCGACGGGACCCCGGCCACGGCCGGCACGGGGTAGATGCTTCCCCAGTAGCCGTAGGCGAAGCCGGCGACGAAGTCGCGGTAGATGGTCTTCACCAGGTCCTGGTAGCCGGTCCCGGCGACCTGTCCGCCGTCGCCCCAGCCGTAACCCTGTCCGTTGAGCGAGACGTCGAACGGCCCGTCCTCGCCGTACATCGCGTATCCCGTGCCGCCGTGGGAGCCGGAGCCATAGATGCTGGCGCCCTCGATCGTGAGCGTCGGCCCGGCCGTCGTGCCGTTCTCGATCGTCCCCGCCAGCGTCCACGTGTCCGACGCCGCCGCGTACGTCGCGGTGTAGGAGAACGTGCCCGGCTGGTTGGCGTTGTTGTGCACGTCGGAGATCGTCAGCGGGCTCAGCGACTGCACGGACTGGACGTACGCCTGCACGGCGGGCGTCGTGTACACGGCCGGCTTCTTCGCCGCTCCGACGTAGCCGACGATGTTCCCGTTGGCATCGCGGCGCAGGACGCCACCGGTCAGGTCCGGGTTCGCCGTGCTCCAGTACTGCGACGGCACGATCTGCTCCAGCCCGGCGACGAGCGTGTTGAGGCATCCGGTCGTACGGGAGGTGTCGGCCATCGGCGATGCCGGCAGACCGGAGGCGGGTGCGTCGGTGAAGAGCTGCGACGACATCGCGAACCCGATCTGGTCGATCAGCGTCAGGTCGGTGTAGGTATTGGTCGCGTAGGTGAGCTCGAACATGGCGTAGCGGTAGGGCGACGTCGCGGGCCCGGGAGGTGCGTCGCCGGTCGCGAGGTGCGTCGTCGCCCCGCCGGCCGACTCCGACGACGACACGAGCACGACGCCGGACGCGATCCCGTTCGTCACCTCGACGTACGCCGTGTGCGAGGCCTTGTCGTACGTCTTGGTACCCGAGGCGTCCGTGAGCGCGGTGAACGGCACGGTGGTCAGCGTGTTGAGGTTCACGCCGGAGAACCCCGAGACCGACCCCCCGGCACTCGTGTCGCCGGTGATCGACACGTAGAGCTCGGTGTCCGGCAGGCCGGTGACGTTCCGCACGTACACGCGGACCGGGCCGGTGTACGGCGGCTGGTACTCGATCGCCCGCATCGCGGACAGCCGCTGGTCGCCGCTGGTCGGCATCGTGCCCGGCACCATCACGGCGGTCCCGTCGGAGAGCGTCACCACGAGGGCGCAGTAGGTGTCGGCCGACGGGTTGACGGACACGGGCGAGACGGTCAGCCGAGCCGCCGTGGGCGTCGCGGCGTTCGGCAACGTCATCGCGGACCGGTTCCCGTTGCACAGGGCTTGCTGCACCGTCGCCCCGGTGAGGTCCGGGCCGCCGGCCGCAGGCGTGATGGTGATGGTCTGCGGATCTCCGGCGGGCGCCGTCGACAGGAGGGTCGCCGGCTGCGCGGCGTTCAGCGCGGGGACCGTCTTGCGCACGCTGAGGGGCGTGGTCCCGCCCCCGACCAGGATCGTTCGGACGCCGGTGTTCTCGGCGTTCGCGACACCAACGAGGCATGAGCCGTCTGTCGGGTGCCCCGCCGCGTCGGTGAGGAGGTTCGCCGGCACCTGCACCGCGAGCCACGTGCCTTGCGACCCGTACTGGAACGGAGTGAGCGCCTGGTACGGCGTCGCCTGCGGCTGGGGGAGCGCCGGCACCGGGCAGTACAGGTTCACGGTCGACGCCTGCAGGTTCGTTCCCCAGATGTAGAGCGTCGACGCCGAGGTGGCGGAGACGACCGTGGGGAACATCCCGG
>JAFIHP010000076.1 GCA_017849335.1 Actinomycetales bacterium
CTCGCCATCACGCCAGGACATGCTCGCCCGTCCGGAGCTGGCGACGGCTGTGCGGGAGGCGGCGGGCGTCCCAGCGGCGGGCGTCCCGGTGGCCGCCGTCCTCGTGCGTCGGGACCTGCCGGTCGACGTGCGGCACAGCTCCAAGATCGATCGGTCCGCGCTCGCGCGCGGGGCCGCCGACCGGCTGTCCTGACGATGCGCGTCCTGGTGACCGGGGCATCGGGGCTGCTCGGCGGCACGGTCGCACGGCTGCTGGCGCAACGCGACGACGACGTCGTCCTCATGCAACGTCGGCCCAGTGGCCTGGACCTGCCCGAGCGCCTCGGCGACCTCCGCGACGCGAACGCCGTGCGGTCGGCCGTCCGCGGCGTGGAAGGGGTGATCCACCTCGCGGCGAAGGTGAACGTCGTCGGGGCGTGGGCGGACTCCGTCGCGGCGAATGTGGAGGGCACGCAGACCCTGCTCGACGCGGCGCGCGGTGCCGGCGTCCGTCGGTTCGTCCACGTGTCCTCACCGTCGGTCGCCCATGCGGGGAGGTCGCTGGTCGCGGCCCCGGCGGGCCCGGCCGATCCGCGTGCGGCACGGGGTTCCTACAGTCGCAGCAAGGCGATGGCCGAGAGGCTCGCCCTCGCTGCGCACGGTCCCGACATGGCCGTCGTCGCCGTGCGCCCGCACCTGGTGTGGGGACCCGGGGACACGCAGCTCGTCGCCCGTATCGTCGAACGCGGCCGGTCGGGCCGGCTGGCCCTCGTCGGTCGCGGCACCTCGCTCATCGACACGACCTACGTAGACAACGCCGCGGAGGCCCTGGTGGCGGCCCTCGACGCCGCCGAGGCGGCGGGCGGGGAGGCGTACGTCGTGTCCAACGGCGAGCCCCGGCCGGTGGCCGAGATCCTCACCGCGATCTGCGCTGCGGCGGGTGTGCGCGGCCCGCGGCGCTCCGTGCCGTTCCCGGTGGCCTGGGCGGCGGGCGCCGCCGTCGACGGTCTGTGGTCGACGCTGAGGCGAGACGACGACCCCCCGATCACCCGGTTCCTGGCGGAGCAGCTGGCGACGGCGCACTGGTTCGACCAGCGGCGCACGCGGCAGGCGCTGGGCTGGGCGCCGCGCGTCGGACTCGACGAGGGGTTCGCCCGACTCGCCGCCGCCTACCCCCGCTGACCGGCCCGGCCTTCCACGGTTCGGCGCTCCTGGCGCCTACGCTCGATGCGTGGTCTCCCGCTCGCGCTCCGCGGTCTACGCGCGACGGCGCAAGCGCCGGATGGCGAAGGTCTCGCACGACCTCACCGACGAGCAGTGGTCCGCGCTCGTGGCCGCGTGGGGCGGGTGCGCGTACTGCGGTGCCGACGGCCCGCTCCAGCGCGACTGCATGCTGCCGATCGCCCGCGGCGGGCGGTACACGTACCGGAACGTCGTGCCCGCCTGCCCGTCGTGCAACGCGAGCAAATGCAACCACGAGCTCACAACGTGGATGCGCCGCAAGCGACTGGACGAGGCGGCCTTCCTGCTGAGGCAGGCCGAGATCGCCGCGGACCTGGCGGGCTAGAGCCCGTTCGTCGATCGGTAGTACGCGACAAGCGCGTTCGCGTGCCCGTGACCGACGCCGCAGGTCTCCTTCAGGTAGGCGACCTGCTCCATGTGCTTGGCGTCGCGGACGTTGTCGAGCTGGGTCCACCAGTAGTCGATCGGCTGGCCGTACGTCTTCTCGATCGACGGGAAGTACGAGGCGGGGCCTTTCACCTTCTCCGACATCGTGCTCCTTCCCGCGGGCTCCGTGCGCCGGCGTCAGGTCGTGAGGTAGGCAGCGAGGGAGTCGAAGTAGCTCTCCATGCCGGCCTGGGCGCGCAGCGCCTCCGCCTCGGGCAGGTCTCCGAACTGGCTGAACTTGACCCAGCTGCGAAAGCCCCGGTTCTCGACCTCGATCCGCACGGGATGATGCGGAGCGTCGGCGTCGCGCGCCGCGAACTCCTCGGCCGACTGGGAGTAGGCGAGGGTGTGATCGAGCCGGGCGTTCGGGGCGACCGCCGTGTAGCGGCCCCAGAAGTACGCGACCACGCCCTCGGCGGGCACATCGATCGCGACCGACCAGGCGCCGCCTTCGACGGGATCGGAGACGACCGACCCAGGAACGACGGACAGGTCCGTCGGGTGGTACCAGGCCTCGAGCGCCACGGGGTCGGTCCAGGCGGCCCAGAGGATGTCGACAGGCAGGTCGAACTCGCGCTCGACGGCGTACAGGAAGTCGTCCATCGCGCAACCGTACGCCGCGGCGGCTGAGCCATAACAATGGGACGCACCACGTCGCCGACCGCCTCCCAGGGAGTGCCATGACCGTCCGCATCGACCTCAACATCTCGCTCGACGGCTTCGCCACGACGGCCGACCAGACCCCGGAGAACCCGTTTGGCGAGGACTGGGGACGTCTGACCCAGGCATACGTGTCGACGAGGACGTTCCGAGAGCGCGTCCTGCACGATTCGTCCGGCGAGGGCACGACGGGGGTCGACGACGCGTACGCCCAGGCCTACTTCGCCGAGGTTGGCGCGGAGATCATGGGCGCGGGGATGTTCGGCTTCCACACGTTCCACGACAACCCGGACTGGCAGGGCTGGTGGGGCGACGAGCCCCCGTTCCGGTGCCCGGTCTACGTCCTCACCCATCGCGCTCCCCGGCCGCCGATCGAGATGGCCGGAGGCACGACGTTCCACTTCCTGTCCGCGACGCCGCAGGAGGCACTCGACCTCGCGCTGGAGGCCGCCGACGGCAAGGACGTGCGCGTCGGCGGCGGGGCGACGGTGGCGCGGGACTTCCTGCGCGCGGGCTTGGTGGACCAGCTGCACGTGGCGATCACGCCGATCGTCCTCGGCCAGGGCATCCGGCTCTGGGACGACCTGCGGCACTTCGACGTCGGCTACGACGTGACCACGGAGACGGCCGAGAGCGGCATCGTCCACGTGACCTTCCGGCGGTAGCCGGTCGGCGTCCACCCGTCGCGCTTGAGGTTCAGAGGGTTTGGACGGCCCTGAAACGCGATCAACCTCAACGCCCGCGGGGGGGCGCGGCGGACCACCCCGTGAAGACCAGACGCCCACAGGGAGGACACAGCGGTGAGGCCCCTTAGGTACGCGATCAATGTCACGCTCGACGGCTGCTGCCACCACGAGGCCGGCGTCGCTCCCGACGAGGAGTCGATGGCCTTCTGGGCCGAGGAGCTGGGACGCGCGGACGCGTTGATCTTCGGCCGGGTGACGTACCAGATGATGGAGTCCGCGTGGCGCCGGCCCGAGTCCGGGGCGTGGCCGGACTGGATGGTCGCGTGGCAGACCCCGTTCGCCGAGACGATCGACCGGGCGAAGAAGTACGTCGTGTCGAGCACGCTGGGCGGCCCGGACTGGAACGCCGAGCCGGTACGAGGCGACGTGGTGGACGCGGTCCGAGGCCTCAAGCAGGAGCCCGGCGACGGCCTGTTCGTCGGCGGTGTGACCCTCCCATTGGCCCTTGCGGACGAAGGTCTCATCGACGAGTACGTGTTCGTGGTGCAGCCGTTCGTCGCCGGCCACGGACCGACGCTGCTCGCCGGTCTGCGCGAGCACCTTCGGCTCGAGCTCATCGACCGCCGCGAGTTCGGGTCCGGGGTCGTCGCGTTGCGCTACGTGCCTGCGCAGTCTGCCTGAGACGAGCCGGCTCCGCAGACGTCAGGACGCGTCGGCCCGGAACGTTCCCGGTCGGGGCTGGACGGCCGGGTCGAGCGGATACCCGGGCTCGCCGGGGAAGAAGCCGTCCGCACTCCAGGTCAGCTGGTAGGCGGGGACCGACGCCTCTCTCGGGCGTTGGTAGTGACGGTTCGCGGAGAACAAGGTCGCGCCTGGCTCCGGGAAGTCCTCCACCAGGAACGCCATGTTCGCGTCCGCGGGCCTGAGGACCTCGCCCGGAGTGAGGTCGTTGCCGGATCGCACCTGGTCGAAGAAGTAGTTGAGGGTCGAGGCCGCCCCGCGCATGCCCATGCCGAAGACGATCAGCTCCGGGTGCCCGAGGCCGAACAGCCCCACCGTGTAGGCGAAGGAGGGGTCCCACCCGTCACCCGAGACGTACTCCAGGTAACAGCCATGCTTGCGGATGGTGTCCGTGACGTACCGGTCCTCCTGGTCGAGCCAGGCGAGGATGGCCGCGTCGTTCTCGTCGTTGGTCATGCCGACGACGCTAGGACGGTCCCCCGACAGGACAGCGCTTCCCGGAGGACGCCTGTGGACAGGGCGTCGGTGCGGTGGGACGACTACCGGGTGGCTCGGTACCGGAGCCCGTCGAGGAGCAGCCCCACCATGCGGTGGGCGCGCCCCGGGTCGTCGGTCCCGGGCGGCGGGATGCACAGGTTCGACACCGTGCCCAGCAGGTCGATGGGGTCCATGCCAGCCCGGATGGCCCCGGCGTCTTCGGCGGCGGCCAGGAGGTCGGCCAGCATCGGTCCCAGTCGCTCGCTGAAGTAGGCCGGGAGTGCGCTGTACGCCGGGTCTCCGGAGTGCAGGCTCACGGCGAGCCCGTGCTTGGTCGCGACGAACTCGGTGTAGCGCTGCAGCCAGAGCTCGAGGGCCTGATCGGGCTCGTTGTCGGCGGACAGGGCCGGGGCCGCTGCCGCGCAGGCGTCGATCTCGTGCCGGAAGACCGCAGCGATGAGGTCCGACCGCTGCGGGAAATGGCGGTACAAGGTCGCCGTCCCGACGCCCGCGCGGGCGGCGATCGCGCGGACGTTGGCGTCGACCCCGTGCTCGGCGAACTCGGTCTTCGCTGCGGTCACCAGGGCCTCGACGTTGCGCTGCGCGTCCGCCCGTGGCACAGCCCCTCCTTGCTAAACGGAACACTGTCCCGTATCGTCGATCAAACCGGGACACTGTCCCACTTTCATCACATCGTACGGCACCGGGAGGTGCCGGAAGGAGCACGCCATGCAGTACCGCACCCTCGGGGGCACCGGAATCCGGGTCTCGCCCTACGCGCTCGGCGCGATGATGTTCGGCGGAATCGGCAACCCCGACCACGACGACTCGATCCGGATCATCCACCGGGCACTCGACGCCGGGATCAACGTCATCGACACGGCCGACCGCTACTCCGACGGCGAGTCCGAGGAGATCGTCGGGAAGGCGCTGAAGGGCCGGCGCGAGCACGTCGTGCTGGCGACGAAGCTGTTCGCCCCGATGGGCAGCGATCCCAACCAGCAGGGCCTCTCGCGACGCTGGATCGTCACCGAGGTCGAGAACTCGCTGCGCCGCCTGCAGACCGACCACATCGACCTCTACCAGATCCACCGCCCGGACCCGCAGACCGACATCGAG
Organism: Actinomycetales bacterium; assembly: GCA_017849335.1. Classification (GTDB taxonomy): domain Bacteria; phylum Actinomycetota; class Actinomycetes; order S36-B12; family S36-B12; genus UBA10649. The sequence goes on from JAFIHP010000076.1 coordinate 5,331, forward strand.
GAGACGCTCTCCGCCCTCACCGACCTCGTGCGTGCAGGCAAGGTCCGCGCGATCGGCTCGTCGACGATGCCGGCCTCCGACATCGTCGAGGCCCAATGGGTCGCGGAACGGCATGGGCTGCAGCGCTTTCGCACGGAGCAGCCCACGTACTCGATCCTCAACCGCGGCATCGAGGCCGAGGTCCTGCCGGTGGCGCAGCGCTACGGGATGGGGACATTGGTATGGAGCCCACTGGCCAAGGGGATGCTCACCGGCCGCATCCGCAAGAACCAGGAGACCGACCTGCGGCGCGCGACCATGATGGCGGCCAGCTTCCGCGACGAAAGCCGCCTCGACGCTGTCGAGAAGGTAGCCGCGCTGGCCGAGGAGACCGGGATCCCGATGACCCACCTGGCGATGGGTTTCGCGATCGCGCATCCGGGCGTCACCAGCGCCATCATCGGCCCCCGCACGATGGAGCATCTCGACGATCTGCTGGCCGGCGTCGACGTGCGCCTCGGCGACGACGTTCTCGACCGGATCGACGAGATCGTCGCTCCGGGGACGAACGTGGGCGCACCGGACGCCTCGGCCTACCTGCCCCCGGCCCTGACGACGGCTGCCCTCCGACGCCGACCCGCGGGCGAGCGATCCGCGGCGTAGGTCCTCGGACCGACGGGCTACGTCCGCCGTGGGATCAGAGCGACGGCCGAGCCCGGTGCCATGTGGTGCGCAGCTGATACGCGTCGCCCGCGCGCAGGACCATCGCCTCGTCGAACGGCCGGCCGATCAGCTGGAGTCCCAAGGGCATCTGGTCGGCGGTGAATCCCATTGGCACCGAAAGAGCCGGGTTGCCCACGACGTTCCAGTACGGCGCGTAGACGGCGAAGAACTCTCCCGACTCGAACATCCGGTCCAGTCGCGCGTACGGGGTGGCCGCAATCGACGCAGTCGGCGTGACCACAAGGTCGACGTCGTCGAACAGCGCGGACACCGCCTCGTAACCGGCACGGCGGACGCGTTGCGCCTGCACGTAGTCCACAGCCGTGAACGCCTCCGCAAGACCGACGGTCGCGATCGTGTTGGCGAAGAAGTCGCCGCGACGATCAGCGAAGTCATCGCGATGCCACGCCAGCGCCTCGCTGAGGGTGAGGACGATCGACGCAGCGGCGATCTCGCGATAGAGCGGCAAGGTGACCTCGACGAGGTCGGCGCCGAGTGCGGTCAGCTCATCGAGTGCCGCGGCGAAGACGCTCGCCAGAGCCGGGTCGGCGACCGCTCCGCCGACGCGGTCGAGGCGGTCGACGCCGATCCGCACGGCGACCAGGTCGCCGGTGAGGCTCGCGGCGTATGGCGGGACCGGCGCCGGAGACGTACTGGGATCGGCCGGGTCGGGGCCGGCGATCACCGCGAGCAGGAGAGCGCAGTCGCGGGCCGTGGTGGCCATGGGACCGATGTGGTCGGTCGACCATCCCATCGGCAACCCGCCATCGCGGGAGACACGTCCGTAGGTGGGCTTCAGGCCCGTGGTTCCGCAGAAGGCCGACGGCATGCGGATACTGCCGCCCGAGTCGGTGCCCAACGCCCCGAGGAAGGCGCCGGTGACCAGGCCAGCTGCGCTGCCGGCGCTCGAACCGCCGGTCCAGCGTGCGGTGTCCCACGGATTTCTGGGGACCGGCAACGGCTTCGTCCGATCCGGCGAACCAACGCCGTATTCGGACGTGAGTGTCTTGCCCACCACGATGCCGCCCGCAGCGCGCAGTCGAGCGACAGCGGTGGCATCGCGCTGGTCGTCCGGTGGAGGGGCCATGCTTCCGGCCGACGTAGGACCGTCGTGCGTGGTGAGCAGGTCCTTGACACCGATGGGCAGGCCGGCGAGAGGGCCCGGATCGTTGCCCGCAGCCAGTTC
>JAFIHP010000077.1 GCA_017849335.1 Actinomycetales bacterium
ACCGCCCGGCAGGTGCGGACAGGCGAACGCGACGGCCGTGCGACGCGCGTCGTCATCGCGCGGAGGGCCTACGACACCGACCACGATGACCTGTGGGACGCGCTCACCAATCCGGAGCGGCTGCCACGCTGGTTCCTGCCCGTGACCGGGGACCTGCAGGTCGGCGGGCGCTACCAGGTCGTGGGGAACGCCGGTGGGATTGTCGAGCGATGTGAACCGCCTCGGTCCTTCTCGGTGACGTGGGAGATGGGTCCGACGGTCTCGTGGCTCACGATCACGCTCACGGAGGACGACGGTCGGACGACGCTCGAGCTGTCGCACGAGGCGCCCGTCGACCCGGACTTCTGGACGCAGTTCGGTCCCGGGGCCGTCGGGGTGGGCTGGGACCTCGGCCTGATGGGACTGGGGTTGCACCTGTCCTCCGGCGCCGACAACGGCGGGGCCGAGGCGCAGGCGTGGACGCTGTCGCCGGACGGCGTCGCGTTCGTCCGCGCGAGCGCCGAGGACTGGGCCGCGGCCGCCACGGCCGACGGAGACGATGCGGCGGCGGCCCAGGATGCGGCCGAGCGCACGATCACCTTCTACACCGTGATGCCGGAGGGCGGGGACGGCTCCGCGTCATGAGCTCTGCCGCGGAGGTCGCGCTCGCCGCGCTGGGCGACCCCGTGCGGCGGCGCGTCATGGAGATCCTGGCAGCGGGGGAGCAGTCGGTCGGCGCCGTGCATCGCGTCCTGCAGCGCGACCTGGGTATCTCCCAGCCCGCGGTGTCCCAGCACCTGCGGGTCCTCCGCGATGCCGGTCTGGTCGCGGTCCGTCCCGACGGCAACCGGCGACTGCACCGGATCGACCAGGTCGGCGTCAGCGCGGCGCGCACCTGGCTCGACGCGCTGGGCGATGATCCGTTGCGGGCGTTCCAGCAGCCCCTCGACGCCCTCGCGACGGAGGTCGCCCGGGGCCGTCGACGGTCCGCGCAATCGGCGGACGCACGCCGATCCCGGTCCGCCTGACGTGGGCGATGCGCTGCGCTACCAGGGATCAGCGGCCAGCCGCGCATGGTGGTGGTAGTCGTAGCGACGCCCGTCGGCGTGCTCGAACTCCTGCCGAGCGGTGCCCTCGAGCGCGAACCCGGCGCTCTCGGCGACGCGGCACGACGCCGGGTTCTCCACGGCGTGGACGAGGCCGATGCGCGGCAGGCCCAGCACGTCGTGCCCGTACCGGGCCGCGGCGATCGCGGCGCGCGTCGCGACCGTGCGCCCGCGGTGCTCCGGGAGCACCCAGTAGCCGACCTCCACGTCGCCGTCGGCCCAGTGCCGGTGGAGTCCGACGCGACCGGCCCGTAGCCCCTGCTCGTCCTCGACGACCCACTCGTGCTGCCACGGCGTGTCCCAGCGGTTCTCCAGCCACGCGGCCGCATCGGCGGCGCTGTCGATGCGCGCCAGACTCGGCGACCACTGGCGCGCCACGGGATCGGCCGCGATCGGCAGGAGCAGGCCGGCGACGTCGTCGAGGGTGAACGGACGCAGCCGCAGGCCGTCCGCGTCGAGCCGGACGTCGTGCCGCACGGGCTAGGCCGTGATCCGCGCGCGCACGGCGGCGACGGCGGTGTCGTCGAGACCCAGTCCGTCGCGCAGGTAGCCGTCGATCGACCCGTGGGCCGCGACGGCGGTGTCCAGCGCCGACCGGAGGTACTCCGGACGGACCATGATCAGGTCGGCGAGCGCGGTCGCGTCTCCGCCCGCACGGCCGAACTGCTCGATCAGCGGCGCGTACGCCGCCGTGATCGGAGCGCTCGACAAGAGGTAGTCCGCGACGATGTCGTCGTCGGAGACGCCCGCGATGTGCTGGAACAGCGCGATTCCCCAGCCGGTGCGGTCCTTCCCCGCGGTGCAGTGGACGACGGCGGATCCGGTGCTCTCCGTGAAGTCCCGGAGCATGGATCGGTACGACGCCCGCGCCGACGGCAGCGACACGATGTCGCGGTAGGTCTGCACCATCATCGCGTGCGCGCGGTCACCGCCGATCGCCGCGTTGATGGCGGCGATGTCCGGGGTTCCGGTCCCGGCGACGAGCTGCTCCATCGCGGCAGCGCCGCTCTCCGGGGCGTCGGCGAGGACGTCCAGGCGGACGCCCCGGATCCCGGCGGGAAGCCGGTCCGGCCGCGACGACGTCTCGGCCGCCGTCCGGAGGTCGAAGACGATCGTGATGCCGAGCGCCTGGAGGTGCGCCTGCTGGGCGTCGGTCAGTGCGGAGAGCTGCGACGATCGGTAGACCACACCACGACGCAGGGAGCCTGTTGCCAGGCCCCCTGCGTCGCGGAAGTTGGGAATGTCGCCGACCGGCATCTCACTCCTGCCGGACGGCGCGGTTCACCGCGCTGATGATCGCCTTGAGTGAGGACTTGGTGATCGACGGATCGATGCCGACACCCCAGCGGACCTTGCCGTCGACGGCGCACTCGACGTACGAGGCCGCCTGGGCGTCTCCGCCCGACGACATCGCGTGCTCGACGTAGTCCAGGACCCGCACGTCGACGCCGTGCGTCGCCAGCGCGTCGCAGAACGCGGCGACCGGACCGTTGCCGTGGCCGCCGAGCTGGTGCTCGACGCCGTTGTCGGCCAGGACGATGTCGATCTCGGTCTCGCCGTCGACGTCGGAGCCCTGCTTGACCCCGATGAGCCGGAACCGGCCCCACGCCGCGGCCGGGTCGGGCAGGTACTCGGCGGAGAACGCGCCCCACATCTCGCCCGGTCCCATCTCGCCGCCCTCGGAGTCGGTGACCTGCTGGATCACCTGCGAGAACTCGATCTGGAGCCGTCGAGGCAGGTCGAGCTTGTGCTCCGTGCGCATGATGTAGGCCACGCCGCCCTTGCCGGACTGCGAGTTGACGCGGATGACCGCCTCGTAGGTGCGGCCGACGTCCTGCGGGTCGATCGGCAGGTAGGGGACCTCCCACCGGAAGTCGTCGACCGGCACGCCGGCTGCGTCCGCGTCGGACTGCATCATCTTCAGGCCCTTGTTGATGGCGTCCTGGTGCGACCCGGAGAAGGCGGTGTAGACGAGGTCGCCACCGTACGGATGACGCTCGTGCACCGGGATCTGGTTGCAGTACTCGACGGTGCGACGGATCTCGTCGATGTCGCGGAAGTCGATCTGCGGGTCGACGCCCTGGCTGAACAAGTTCATGCCCAGCGTCACCAGGCACACGTTGCCGGTGCGCTCGCCGTTGCCGAACAGGCAGCCCTCGATGCGGTCGGCGCAGGCCATGTACCCCAGCTCGGCGGCGGCGACGGCGGTGCCGCGGTCGTTGTGCGGGTGGAGGGACAGGACCACCGAGTCTCGGCGCGCGAGATTGCGGTGCATCCACTCGATCGAGTCGGCGTAGACGTTCGGCGTGGCCATCTCTACAGTCGCCGGCAGGTTGAGGATCACCTTGCGGTCCGGCGTCGGCTGCCAGACGTCGGTCACGGCGTTGCAGACCTCGAGCGCGAACTCGAGCTCGGTGCCGGTGTACGACTCGGGCGAGTACTCGAAGAAGACGTCGGTCTGGTCGGCGATCTCGTCCGCGTACTTCTGGCACAACTGGGCGCCGTGGACGGCGATGTCGATGATGCCCGCCTGGTCCAGGCCGAACACGACGCGGCGCTGCAGCGTCGACGTCGAGTTGTAGAGGTGGACGATCGCCTGCTTCGCGCCGCGGATCGCGTCGAAGGTCCGCTCGATCAGGTGCTCGCGTGACTGGGTCAGCACCTGCACGACGACGTCGTCGGGGATCAGGTCGTCGTCGATCAGCATGCGGACGAAGTCGAAGTCGGTCTGCGAGGCCGAGGGGAAACCGACCTCGATCTCCTTGTAGCCCATCGACACCAGCAGGTTGAACATGCGCAGCTTGCGCGCGGGCGTCATCGGGTCGATGAGGGCCTGGTTGCCGTCACGAAGGTCGACGGCACACCAGCGCGGAGCGGTCGTGATCGTCTTCGTCGGCCAGGTGCGGTCGGGCAGCGACACCGGCGTGAACGGCTGGTATCGCCGGTACGCCATCGGGGAGGGCTGCTGGGTGTTGCGGACGTCGTACGCGACGGTGCGGTCGAAGCTCATGTCGGATCTCCTGGGTTCGTCAGTCTCGGCGGAAGGGATACCGGCGAACGACGAAAGCCGCGACGAGGAGGCCGGTGGACTAGGCCTCGTCGCGGCAGCGAAGCAGGAGTGCCGTGAACATGACAGCGGCAGGCTACCAGACGGTCGCTCAGGGTCGCCTGCGGCCGACCGTGAAGTAGGCGATCGGGCCGACGACGTTCACCGCGATCGCCAGCGCCCACACCGGCTTGGGGCCGCGGACGAGCGGGGCGGGCCGTCGCCCGAGGTCGTACCACGCCCCGGCGGCGAGGCCGATCTGCACCGCGGCGGCCGACGCGATCGCCGCCCGCTGAGCCGGGGTCAGGTCGCTCCATCGTCGTCTGCTCATCGTGCCCTCCGTGTCGTGCTCTCGCCCCACTGTCGCCCATGCGCGTGCGGGACGCCAGCCGACCGTCAGTACCCTTCGCACCATGTCGCAGACCCTCAACCTCGCCCTCATCCCTGGAGATGGAATCGGTACCGAAGTCGTCGCCGAGGCGATGAAGGTCCTCACCCGGATCGCGCCGGCCGCTGGCCTGGAGGTGACGACGACCGAGTACGACCTGGGCGCTCGCCGCTATAACGCGACCGGAGAGCTGCTGCCGGATTCCGTCGTCGAGGAGCTGCGCAGCTACGACGCGATCCTGCTCGGGGCGATCGGGGACCCGTCCGTACCGCCGGGCGTCCTCGAGCGAGGGGTCCTGCTGCCGCTGCGGTTCGTCATGGACCATCACGTGAACCTCCGCCCGGTCAAGCTCTACCCGGGCGTCACGACGGGACCGCTGGCCGGCAAGGGGCCGAAGGAGATCGACTTCGTCGTGTGCCGCGAGGGCACCGAGGGTCCGTACGTGGGGGCGGGCGGACGGCTGCGGCCGGGCACCCCGCACGAGGTCTCGACCGAGGTGAGCCTCAACACGGCCTACGGCGCGGAGCGGATCATCCGCGACGCGTTCGAGCGGGCCACCCGGCGACGCAAGAAGGTCACGCTCGTCCACAAGACGAACGTGCTCGTCCACGCGGGCAAGACTTGGCAGGAGGCCTTCGACCGCGTCAAGGTCGAGTACCCGGACGTGGAGACGGACTACTGCCACGTGGACGCCGCGTCGATGTTCTTCCTCACCCAGCCGGAGCGATTCGACGTCGTCGTCACCGACAACCTGTTCGGCGACATCCTCACCGACATCGGGGCTGCGATCTGCGGGGGAATCGGTCTGGCCGCCAGCGGCAACATCGACCCGTCCCGCAGCAACCCGAGCATGTTCGAGCCGGTGCACGGGTCCGCTCCCGACATCGCCGGCCAGGGCAAGGCCGACCCGACCGCGACGGTGATGAGCCTCGCGATGCTCCTGGACCACGTCGGCGCGACCGAGGCCGCGGGCTGGATCGAGTCCGCCGTGGCGCAGGACCTGGCGACCCGCGGGGACTCCGTGCGGTCCACGTCCGAGATCGGCGATGCGCTCGCAACCGGCGCGCTCGCTGCTGCGGAGGGGTAGGTTCCAGGCATGACGACCGCCGACCTGGGCACCGCCATGTGGCCGATCACGCTGGATCCGTCGGACCATCCCGTCCCGGTCGGGCGACGCACCGAGATCCTCGCCGACCCCGGCTTCGGGGTGCACCCGACGGACCATCTGGTCCGGGCGACCTGGACGTCCGAGGACGGCTGGCACGATGCGCGGCTCGAGGCGTTCGCCCCGCTGCAGTTCGACCCCCTCACGAACTTCATGCACTACGGCCAGGCGATCTTCGAGGGGCTGAAGGCCTACCGTCACGCCGACGGTCGCATCGTCACGTTCCGCCCCGGTCAGAACGCCGAGCGGTTCGCCCGTTCCGCCCGCCGGCTGGCCATGGCCGAGCTCCCGGTCGAGCTGTTCGTCGGCTCGATCGAGGCGCTGGTGCGGCAGGACCGCGAGTGGGTGCCCAGCGGCCAGGAGCGCAGCCTCTACCTGCGTCCGTTCATGCTTGGCACCGAGGTCGGCCTCGGCGTGCGTCCCTCGAACCGCTACGAGTACCTCCTCATCGCGTCGCCCGCGGGGGCGTACTTCCCGCGCGGGCTGAAGCCCGTGACGGTGTGGATCTCCGACGACTACGTCCGGGCAGCCCCCGGGGGCACGGGCGAGGCCAAGTGCGCCGGGAACTACGCCGCCTCGCTCGTCGCCCAGGCCGAGGCCGCCCAGCACGGCTGCGACCAGGTCGTGTGGCTCGACGCCGTCGAGCGCCGCTGGATCGAGGAGATGGGCGGCATGAACCTGTACTTCGTGTACGGGGAGGGTGACGCCGCCCGGCTCGTGACGCCCGAGCTCACGGGTTCCCTGCTTCCCGGGATCACGCGTTCGTCGCTGCTGACGGTGGCCGAGGATCTCGGCATCCGCGCGCAGGAGGGCCGGATCACCGTCGACGAGTGGCGCGAGGGCTGCGCGAGCGGGGAGATCACCGAGGTGTTCGCCTGCGGAACGGCCGCCGTCATCACTCCGGTCGGCGAGGTGAAGTCGCGCACGAGCGGCTCGTGGTCAGTGGCCGAGGGCGGTACCGGACCGGTCACCACGCGGCTGCGCCAGGCGCTCCTGGACATCCAGACCGGTGAGGCGCCCGACACCCACAGCTGGCTGCACACCATCTGCTGAGCGGCCCGTGTCGCGGGTGTGGCACACTGACGCCGTGCTCAGCACGGCCATCATCATTCCGTAGCGCGTCGACGTCCCGTCGACGCGCAGCCCTTCGCACCCGCGAGGGGCTTTTTCGTTGATGGGCCCGAGACGACCCCAGCAAGAGGACGACACATGCCCCGCCCCGACGCCTTCCACGTCTACGACACGACCCTGCGCGACGGTGCCCAGCGCGAGGGCATCTCCTACTCGGTCACCGACAAGCTCGCGGTGGCCCGGCTCCTCGACGAGTACGGCGTCGGGTTCATCGAGGGAGGCTGGCCCGGTGCGCTCCCGAAGGACACCGAGTTCTTCGAGCGTGCGCAGACCGAGCTGAACCTGGTCAACGCGGAGCTCGTCGCGTTCGGTGCCACCCGCAAGGCCGGCCTGAAGGTCGAGGAGGACCCGCAGGTCCGCGCACTGCTCGACTCGCGTGCACCGGTCATCACTCTGGTCGCGAAGTCGGACGTCCGTCACGTCGTCGAGGCGCTGCGGACGAGCCTGGACGAGAACGTCGCCATGGTCCAGGACACGGTCCGGTACCTGGTCGACAACGGTCGCCGCGTGTTCGTCGACATGGAGCACTTCTTCGACGGCTACAAGCACGACAGCGACTACGGCGTCCGGCTGCTCGTCGCCGCGGCGGAAGCCGGTGCCTCGGTCGGCGTGCTGTGCGACACCAACGGCGGGATGCTGCCGCACGGCGTGTTCGAGATCGTCACCGACGTGCGCGAGCGGTCCGGCGTGCGACTGGGCATCCACTGCCAGGACGACACCGGCTGCGCGGTCGCGAACTCGGTCTCCGCCGTTCAGGCCGGGGCGACGCACGTCCAGTGCACCGCGAACGGCTACGGCGAGCGCACCGGCAACGCCGACCTGTTCGTCGTCGTGCCGAACCTGCAGCTCAAGCTCGGCATCGACGCGCTGCCCGAGGGGCGGCTCGCCGAGACCGTTCGGATCTCGCACGCGATCGCCGAGATCGCGAACATCGCCCCGAACACGCACCAGCCCTACGCCGGGTGGGCCTCCTTCGCACACAAGGCCGGCCTGCACGCGAGCGCCCTGAAGGTGAACGCCGACCTCTACAACCACATCGACCCGGCGGTGGTC